>JASFTY010000001.1:0-60159 GCA_050050535.1 Gemmatimonadales bacterium
AGCCGACGTGCGGCAGATCGGGAAGAAGTTGGGCGTTGCCTACGTAGTCGAAGGCAGCGTCCGCCGCGCCGGCGACCGGCTGCGAATAACCGCCCAGCTCATCGATGCCTCGAACGGCTATCATCTGTGGTCGGATCGCTTTGATCGCGACCTCGGCGACGTCTTCGCGATCCAGGACGAGGTCGCCGAGCACGTGACGCGCCAGATACTGGCCGAGATCCCCGCAGAATTGGAGAGCCTGGCAACACCGCGAACCGAGGACCTCGACGCCTACGACGCGTACCTCAAGGGCCGGCATCAGCGGCACCTGTTCAGCCCCGATTCCGTCGACCGGGCGATCGCCTGGTATACCAAGTCAGTAGACGCCGACCCCGAATACGCCCCGGCCTACGCCGGCCTCGCCGAGGCCTACACCATCCAATCGATCGGCTTCGCGACGCGACCCAGCCGCGAGACCATGCCAAAGGCGCGTCAAGCCGCGGACAGGGCGCGCGAGCTCGACCCACGCCTCCCAGACGCCCACCTCGCCCGTGGGCTCGTCGCCATGTTCTACGAGTGGGATCACGAAGCGGCCAAACGCAGCCTCGATCGAGCCATCGAGCTCAGCCCCAGTTCGGCGAACGCCTACATGTGGTCGGAGTTCTACTGGACTTACGTTCAATACGACTACGACGAGGCGCTCGCCGCCATCCGACGCGCCATCGAGCTGGACCCCCTCGAGCCGTCCTACCGCGAACGGCTCGCCTACGTTCACCTGCTCTTCGGCCGCTACGACGAGGCCGAGCGACTACTGAGAGAACGACTGGCGAGCGGTCCCGTAACGCCGCTTCTCCACTCGGGACTCGCCGACACGCTATCGCGCACGGGTCGGCTGGCTGAAGCCGCCACTCAGATCGACAAGTGCCTCGAGCTGAGCGGGCGGCTCATCACGTTCCTCGCGGTGGCTAGCGGCATCTATGCCGTGAAGGGCGAGACCGACAGGGCTCGGGAGCTGTTTGCCGAGCTACAGGAGCACGCTCATCGCACGGAGGTATCGGAATTCTGGCTCGCGATAGCTCACGCCGGATTGGGCGACACGGACGAAGCGTTCGCCCGTTTGCGGCGCGCGGTGGAGAACCGAGACAGCAATCTACTCTATTCGGCCGCCCTACCTCGGATGCTGGGCTTCCACGACGACCCGCGCTTCGCCGATATTCTGAGATCGATCGGCCTGTCTCACCTCATCCCGTTACTGTAGGGCCCCTGCCGGAGGCTGGCCCTCAGGGCGCTGCTGTCGCCTCGGGGCCGTTCCAGTCACTGAGTGCCTCGAACACCCGCAACGCGAAGTCGACCTTGCCGAACGGCGCACTGACCTGAACGCCCTGTGCGTGGGGCTCGAGCGCCTCCACCATCTCGCGTGCGATAACCAGACCTTCCTGCGTCGCCGCGTCCTTGCCGCGCTCGGAAGCGCGCTGCATCCGAGAGAGGATCGCGTCGGGCACAACGACACCGGGCACCTCGTTGGCCATGAACTCGGCATTGCGGTACGAGACCAGGGGCCAGACGGCGGCGATGGTCGGGATGCGCACGTGCTCGGTCTTCTCAAGGAACGCCAAGAACGCCTCGACGTCGAAGACCGGTTGGGTCACCGCGAACTGCGCCCCGGCGTCGACCTTCCACTCGAAATGATGGATCTCGTAGTCGGGGTCGACCGACGCGTGATTCACGCCGACCCCGTGGAAGAAGCTGGTGGCGGAGCCTAACGAGTTGTCGCTGAGGTCGAGTCCCTCGTTGAGCTTGCGTACCAGGTTGGTGAGCCCGACCGAATCGATGTCGAAGACCGCGGTGGAGTCGGGGTACGGTCCGTGCTTCGGCGGGTCCCCGGTGATGATCAGCAAGTTCCGCAGACCCAGGGCGTGCGCGCCCAACAGGTCGCTCAGCATCCCCAGCAGGTTGCGATCGCGGCAGCAGTAGTGGGGTATCGTCTCGAGCCCCACCTCGCGCTCGATGATCGCGCAACTGGCCAGCACACCCATTCGCATCATCGCACGCGGGCCGTCGGGCACGTTCACCGCGTCGACGCCAGCCGCCTTGAGCGCCCGCACTTTCTCCAGCACATCGGAGGGATCGCACCCCTTCGCCGGCAAGATCTCAACGCTCGTTGCCAACTCGCCGGCCGTGATCTTGCGCCCGAGCCGCGAGCGCTCGGCTGGGGGGACAGGCTCGACGCCGGGTCGCGTTTCGCGCCGTTCCACCTCGCGGACCGCACCTACGACCACCGTGTGCCGGCCGGGTCGCAGCGCCCTGACCTGAGCGGCCATAGCGTGTATGTGCTCGGGCGTCGTCCCACAGCAACCGCCGATGAAGCGGGCGCCGGCCTGAATGAGTCGGCGCGCGTACTTGGCGAAGTAATCGGGCGACGCCATGTAGATCTTACGGCCTTCGATCTCGCGTGGCAGACCGGCGTTCGGCATCGCCGACAGCGGTCGATTCGTCATCGCCGCCATCTTCTGGATCGCCTTGAGGATGAGCGCCGGCCCCACGCTGCAGTTGAGGCCGATGACGTCGGCGCCCGCCTCGTCCAGGTGCATGGCGATCCGCGCCGGGTCGTAGCCGTACACCGTATTACCGGTCGTGTTGATCGCCATCTGGGCGATGACCGGCAGATCGGCGGCGTCACGGCAGCCGAGAATCGCCTGCTCGATCTCCGACAAGTCGGCAAACGTCTCGATGATGAAGACATCGACGCCACCGTCGGCCAGCGCCGTCGCCTGCTCGCGGAAGAAGCCACGTGCCTCGTCAAGCGCCGTCGGGCCGTACGGCTCGATACGGATGCCCAACGGTCCGATCGAGCCCGCCACGTAGCGATCGTCGGCGGCGATCTCGCGCGCTATCTCGGCACCGGCTCGGTTGATCTCGTAGACCCGGTCACCCAGACTGAACCTATCGAGCCGCACACGGTTGGCGCCGAACGTGTTGGTCTCGAGGACCTCGGCGCCCGCCGCCCGGTAGGCGCGGTGCACGTCACGCACGAGCTCGGGACGCTTCAGGTTGACCTCGTCGTACGAGACGTTGATGAAGACACCGCGCTGATACAGCTCGGTCCCGATGGCGCCATCGCATAGATGGGCGTGCCCGTTCTCGATCAGGGCCCTGAAGTCCGGCATTGATTTTCCCCTCGCGCGAGGTGGCCGCCCGACGAACAAGAAACGCGACCTCGAGCATGAGCACGGGTCGCGTGGAACTTCTCCGCCCTGGAAGCCGCCGCGGCTGTCTTGGACTCCGCAGCGCCCGGCTCTTTAGCACTTTTTTTTCGGTGGTTGCAAGCGGCCACAAATCAATCCACCATGTCCCCTAAGCTAGGGCCGCCCTCGTCGCAGTCAAGCCAACGGCCGGTTGGCCACGTACACAGGAGCTCCTATGGGGAAAGGCGACCGGAAGTCGCGGAAAGGGAAACAATGGCGAGGCTCTTACGGTAAGCGGCGCCCGCGCCCGGGCAAGAAGGCCAAGAAGCGGGCCAAAGAAAAGGGATCGACTCGGTAGGCGGACCCCGGTCCCACCCGGCGTGCGCGGGCAGCCCCAGCCCACTCGGTCGCATACTGCCTATGTCCAGCGAGACAATACTCCGCATCATACTCGCCGCGCTCGTCGTGATCGACTTGAGCCTGCCGCGCTACTTCAAACGCAGGTATGCCGCCCGCGGCCGGCCGATCTCGGACGGCCTCGCCCGGACCCTCATGCCTGAGCGTCTCTTCACCATCGCGCTCTACGCCGGCCTGTTCGCCTTCATCATCGACCCTCACTGGATGGCTTGGTCTCATCTGCAGCTGCGCGGCGGCCTGCGCGCACTCGGGGTGCCCCTCAGCGCCGCGGGACTGGCCGGGCTGACCTGGGCGTTCCGGCACCTCGGTCACAACCTCACCGCCGGCCTCGGGGCAGGTGCGGACCGCACACTGGTCACGACCGGACCCTACCGCTGGGTTCGCCACCCGATGTACAGCGCCTGGGTCGTTCTCCAGCTCGGGTACTGCCTGATAACCGCCAACTGGTGCATCGCCTTCCTCTTTCTCGCGGCGCTGGCCGCCGTCATCCGCCGCACACCGGCCGAGGAGGCGGGGCTGGCGGCGCGATTCGGCGACGATTACCTGGACTACACGAGAGTAACCGGTCGCTTCTTCCCGTATCTATTGACCCGGCTACGCAATAAGGGGTGACGTACAGCTGGGTCGTCGCGATCGAAGGTGCGATCTCTCAGCCCACCTGGGGGCGTGGTAGTGTCTTGATCTTGCCGAGCAACGTGTAGCCGCCGGCGAACAGGCGGCCGACCGGCTTCAGCGATTCAGTCTCGACGTGGTAGGCGCCGGGGACGAATCGAAGCTCGGGCCCGAGCCGCACGGCCAGCACCTCTCCCAACACGAGGCTATTCGCTGCGGTCCCCAGTTCGACCTCCCTGTAGAGCCGGCATTCCATCACGGCGGGACAGTTCTCGACGAAGGGCGCTCGAACGACCGACCCCTCCGCCATCGGCAGGGCGGCCACCTTGAACTCATCGACCTCGGGCGGATACTCGCCGGAGCTGGCGTTCATCGCTTCCAGCTGTGGCTCGGTGACCACGTTGACGCAGAACGCACGCGTGTCCAGGATGTTGCGGAGCGTGTCCTTCGGTTCGCCGGCGCGCCAGCCGATGGAGACTCCGACGAGCATCGGCGTGTCGGCCAGCGGGGCGAAGTAGCTGAACGGCGCCAGGTTGGGGGTGCCGTCTTTCGCAAAGGTCGAGAGCCAGCCGATCGGCCTCGGCACAACGAGCGACGTGAGGAGCTGGTAGCGCTCCTTGCCCGAGATGTCGGCCGTGCGAATCAGGCGACGTTCGCCTTTCCCTGATCTGTCCTTCGGCATCTGTCATTCCTCACTGCAGCGTGCGACGACGAGTGCTGCCCGGAACCATTCCCCCACCAAGATAGTAACACATTCTACCGCTCTCCCCGCATGCCCGTTGGCCGTCGGCTGCAAACCGTTCACGAGATGAACGAGGAGCCAGGGTGCCTGTGAACCCGGATCCCGGCGACTTCCCCTTCCGCCTCGACCTGATCCCCGGCGAGCTTGCGGCGCGCGTCTGGCTGCACCGGGTCGACTCGATCCCTTGCTGGTCGTATACCAGCGAGGGGCTTTCGGCGCACAGCCAGCGCGAGTTGATCCTCACCGTGAGAGTCGATCCCGGGGAGGGGCCCGCCGACTTTCCCAAGGAACCGCTACGGGTCTTCGTCGAACTGCTGCGGCTCGCCAGGGCGGGCAAGCGCGTGGGCTCCGGTGACACCACCGAGCTCGGCGGGAGCGGGCTCCTGGGCCACCGGGGCATCGTCTATACCTCGATACGAGAGCACTTCGACGGCGTCGACTTCCCGGACGGGCTCGCCGCCATCCTGATCAAAGACGAAGAGGTCGACGCGGCCATGACCTTCGGCATTACCCGGGTACTCGGCCGGCTCGGCCAAGCCTACTCGCATTACCCCTGGCCGCCCTGGGCCGATCGCACACGGCCCGGCCTGCCGATGGCCCGGCTGCTGGAAGACAGTATCATCGCGCAGCTGACCCGCATCCACGCGCCCGGGATGACCGCATGTCTCGAGCGCGAGCGGATCGTCCTCCGCCTGACCGAAGAGAGCGGGGCCTATCTGCTGCAACAGCTCGCCGCGTTCCCCGCCAGCTCGCCCCCGGTTCTCCTGACCGAGCTCGAGCCCACCGCCGACGGTTGCTTCGTGTGGAAGCCGGGACAGTCCGGGGCCAAAGCGATCACGGCGCCCAACGCGACCGGCGCCCGCCTGAGCGGTTGCTTCCTCGCGCTCGCCCCCGGACAGAGCGAGGACGAAGGCCTGATCGTCGAAGACGGGCTCATGATGTCGCTCAGAGATTCGTCGTGGCGGGCCATAAGGGACGGGCTCACGAGCCTGAGCCCTGTCGAAGTCCGACCCAGCAACAGTGGGTTCGGCTTCGCACTCGAGTGGCTCGCCCGTGACTACCTAAGCCCGATCGACGGCCTGACCTACGGTGCCGAGGCGGGCTGGCACGTCCACCAGCCCGAAGGCGCGCCGGCAAAGAAGGCCAGCGGGCCCACCGACCTGAAGCACATCGTACTGCTCGCACCCGACCACGAGGTCGCGCGGCGCGTGAGAGTGGATGAGCTGGCGAACTATATCGACACGATCAAGACCACAGTCGTCGGCTATTTCGACAGGCAGTCGCCGGACGCCGGACAGGAGCTGATCCTACAGTTCGAGATCGAGCCGGGTGAGTGGAGCGCCGTACTGAAGATGGCTTCACGACCCGGCATCGCCGACGCAATGCTCCAGCAGCTCCACGACGAACTGAGTCAGCTGCCGAGCCCGAGCGTCACAGGCGGACCCGTAGCGTTCCAGATGGTCTTCGCCATTTGGGGCGGCCCCACAGACTACGGGGATGAGTGAGACGCCTCAGACTCGCGAGCGGTTCCGCGGGCTGCTGATCGGTACCGCGGTAGGCGACGCGCTCGGCCTGCCGGCGGAGGGCATCTCGAGGCGTCGCGCCCGGAGGATGTTCCGTGGCCGCTGGCGACACCGCCTCCTGTTCAAACACGGCATGGTGAGCGATGACACCGACCACGCGGTCCTCGTCGCCCAGTGCCTGCTGGCGCACCCGCGCTCGACCGAGCACTTCGCGCGCCGCTTGGCGTGGTCGCTCAGGCTCTGGCTCCTATCTCTACCGGCAGGGATAGGCTTGGCCACCCTGCGCTCGATATTCCGGCTCTGGGCAGGTTACCCGCCGGCGCGGAGCGGGGTGTACTCAGCCGGGAACGGGCCCGCGATGCGCGCCGCCCCGCTGGGCGGTTTCTTCGCCGACTCACCAAGCCAATTGGACGACTACCTGAGCGCCGGCACGCGCATCACGCACACCGATCCACGCGCGCTGACCGGCGCTAAGGCGGTGGCCTACCTGGCCGCCTGGTCCATCGGGGACCAGCTTCGCGAGCGTCCCGGCATCGACGATCTACTGGCCGTCATGCGGCGCGCCGCTACCGACGCGGACCGGGAGTGGCAGGAGTCGCTCGAGCGTCTGCGTCGTGCGGCCGCGAGCGGCCTCTCGGTGGGTGAGTTCGCCGCGTCTCTCGGACTGGGTGACGGCGTGGGCGGCTACATCTACCATACCGTTCCGGTGGCGGTCTATGCCTGGTACAACCACTTCGGAGACTTCGAGGCCACCGTCTCCGCCGTGCTGGACTGTGGCGGCGACACCGACACCGCCGGAGCGGTCGCCGGCGCCCTGGCCGGTGCGGCCCTCGGCGAGGGTGGAATACCCCTCGATTGGGTGGATGGGATCGTCGACTGGCCCCGAGGCGTGACGGTCATCCGTCTGATCGCCGATCGGCTCGCTGCGGCCGGGTCGGAGCGGCGCGGCCAGCGTCCCGTCCGCTACTTCTGGCCTGGGCTACTCCTGCGGAATCTCTTCTTCCTGATCGTCGTACTGGCCCACGGTCTGCGGCGGCTAGCGCCACCCTACTGAGGCTCGCTGTCAGGCCGGCCCCAGCTCCGCCAGCATGGCACGCGCCTCCTGCGCAGGCTCGAAGGTCGGGTCCGCACCACTCCACACCTCGAGAGCGG
Organism: Gemmatimonadales bacterium; assembly: GCA_050050535.1. Classification (GTDB taxonomy): domain Bacteria; phylum Gemmatimonadota; class Gemmatimonadetes; order Palauibacterales; family KS3-K002. The sequence goes on from JASFTY010000001.1 coordinate 7,611, forward strand.
CGCGGAGATGCTGGAGCGCCCGCATCCTCTCATCCCTATCAGCGTAGACCCGCGCCAACTCGAAATGAGCGTGAGGGTTGTTCGGTGTGGTAACGAGGTGCTCCTTCAAATGGGTCTCAGCCTCGTCGAGCCGGCCCAGCTCCCTGTAGCAGCGCGCGATACGCCGCTTCGTATAGGTATTGGCCGGTGCTAGCTCCAGGGAACGCCGGTAGCTGTCGATCGCTTCCTGGTAGGCGCCTCGGAGTTCGTGGATACGGCCCCGAGCGTTCAGCACGAGAGCTCGTCGGTGCTCCTCCTGCAGTGACTCGACCCACGCCTCCACTTCGGCCAGTGCACGCTCCGCGTTGTCCGCATCCTCGAGCTCCAGATAGATGTTCAGGTACCCCAACGGGATGGTGCGGTTGAACGGCTCGTTCAGTTCGTCCTCCGCCCTGCGGAGGATCTCGAACGCGCGCTGCCGCTCGCCCGCCATGGCGAACAGACCCAGCGAAGGCAACTTGACGTCCGTGAAGACCACAGAGGCCGGACGCGACCTCTCCCATTCCAACCACTCCAGCTCCTCGTGCTCGATCGCTTTGCCCAGCTGTCCCAACAATCTGTAGTGATCACTCAGCCGCGAGTGCGCGGCGGCACGATCAGCCGGGGCCCTCGCAGATTCGAGTGCCTCCTCGAAGCCGCTCTGCGCCCCCTCGAAGTCACCCAGATTGAACCGCGCAGCCGCCAGGTCGCTCATCAGCGAGGCGTTGTCCGGGTCGAGCACGAGAGCTTGCTCGAAGTACGACCGAGCGCGCTCATGTTCGCCCATCGCAGCATAGACGGCACCCAGGTGCCGGTAGGCCGAGTAGTCATCGGGCGCGACTTCGGCGTAGCGATCGTAGTACTCGAGCGCCCGCTCCAGCTCGCCCCGCTCGTGGTACACCTCGCCGATCTCACGGATGTACTCGTGCTGCGACGGATCGATCTCCAGGACCCGCTCGTATTCGGCGATGACATCGTCCGTCTGGTTTCGTAGGATATACTCACGCGCCAGCATCACGTGACCATTGAGATCGTCCGGAAACAGCCTGACCATCGTCTCCGCGATCCGCATGCGCCTGTCCGGATCGGGCTCGAAGTTGCTGTAGTAGAAGTATTGGACTTCGTACTGCCAGCTCTCCGGCAGCTTGTACAGATAGCGCAGCGCGAGCTGCGACAGGCTATCCGCCTTCTCTCTCTCATTGAGCACGAGATAGACGACCGCCAACTCGTAGAGGGCGAGTACCGAGGCCGGGTCCACCGCCACCGACCGCTCCAGGTGGTCACGCGCGGCCACCCAATCGTTGCTGCGGATCATCTCGTCTATCGCCCACGAGATGTGCTCGAAGGCTTCCGCAGACTCCGAGATGATGACCGAGACTGGCAGATCCGCCGTATCGTCGATGTGGCGCTCCGGGACGCCCAGCTCGCGTCTCAGCTCGACCGACATCTGATCGACCAGCCGCAGAACATCGCTGCCGACGAAGGTGTGCTCGGCGACCTGGCGCTGCCGCCGGGTCTCGTACAGCGACACCGACACGGCAAGCTCGCCGTCCTCCTTGGTGAACCAGCCGAAGATGAAGTGGTCCTGGCGTAGCTCTCGGGCCAGCCTCGCCATCAGCGGCACGTCGAGGCCCGCGCCCTCAGGGTACCCGACGCGCTCCAGGCTGACCTGCAACCGGTCCTGACTCTCGACCTCGAGGAAAGCGTCCTGATCCAGGTCGAGCAGTAGTGCGATCCGCAGGCCCAGCTGCATCCAGTCGAGCGCGCTGTCACCCGACCGGTTCTCGAAGCCGAGAAGCAGTACCCGCTTGCGGAACTCACTCCTCGGAATGACCCGCTCCAGCGTCTCGCCCGTCTCGGTCTCGAGGGTCACGGTCCTCGTCGCAGCCCCCAGCGGCCGATCGGAGAAGAGAAAGAGGACCACCGCGGCCGCCGCCAGCAAGTTCACCGGGACACCGATCTTCTCTGCCGCCGTCCATTCCTGACGGCCCGGCATGCCGTGGCAGTAAGCCATCAGCACGACCATCGGGATCAGCATCGCCAAGACGGCCATGCTGAGCTCGATCAGATGCGGTGAGAGCGCGAAGCGGTCCACCAGCAGGGTGATGAATTCGACCATCACCCAGGAAGCACCGAGATAGAGCCCTACGATCTGGGGTACGCGCCGCTCCAGCAGATGTCCGAAGATGGCAAACGGCATCGTTGTTTCCCTCTCCCGATACTACGAACCGCCAGGCTCGACCGTTTCGGATCGCCCCAGCCTCAGACTGCCGGTCGGCAGAAGCACGGCACGCACCGGCGCCGCTTCCGCCTCGATCATCCTCAGCGGCAACGCGATCAGATCGTAATCTCCCGGCTCGGCGAGCGCGAGGTCGAGATTCTCGATGATGGGAACGCCGGCGGCGCCGAGCACGCGGTGGGCGCTCATCGACGTGCTCCGTACAGGGTCGACAGAGGGCGCATCGGTCCCGTAGAGCCGCAGGCCCGACCGTACCAGCGCGTCCGCTGCCTCAGGAGCCAGCGGCGCGAAATCGTTCTCGAACCTCTCCGGGCGCGACTCCGGCACCGAGCGCACCAACAGGCGCTGGGCCCCCAGCGCTCCCATCGACTCCAGCAGCCCGAGGTCCACCGACCGAGCCCAGCGCGCGTCGACCACACGCACGGGCCCGAGGAATGCGCCAAGCTGGAAGGCATCGGTCAGGGATCCACCGGGCTCGTAGTGCGCCGGCGCATCTGCGTGTGTTCCCACGTGCGGACTGAAGGTGACCCGTGACAGCGTCACGTTGTCACCGCGGGTGATATGCAGAGTCCAGTCGATTTGGAACGGCGTGTCGCCCGGCCAGGCGGCGGCCCGGGTGCTGAGCGGCTGAGTGATGTCAATCATACGGCGTATCCCCGACGTGGCTCCGTTTCGGCGGCGCGCCCCAGCCGAGGACATCACGATCGACCGAGAGTCGACCTGCACCGGTAACCAGGAGCGAGAGCGCGATCATCAGCAGCGCGAAGTCGAACTCGAACCCACCGACGAGTCCCTGAGCCAGCTTCACCTTGAGGATGGCCGTGACCATCACGCAGGCGATGGCGAACGCGGCCGCCCGCGTGAACAGGCCGACGATGACGAGCAAGCCACCGAACGTCTCGACCAAAGCCACGACCCATGCCCAGAACACCGGGTACGGCCACCCCCAACCCTCGATGTTGAAGCCCTCGGGCGTGCCCAACGGGCCCGTCAGCTTCGCCCAGCCGTGTGACATGAAGATCAGGCCGAGCGCCAGGCGCAGCGGGATCGTTCCCCATTCTGGAAGGTAGCACGTCAGAAACCACCGCATCCGCACGTCCTATGTCGATCCGGTCCCATCGATAGGTCCTTCGGGACCAGGGTGTTCGATCTCGCGGCCCCGCGGACCTTCGGCCGAACCGCCTGCTCCACCCTGAAAGCCGGTGGCACTGCCCACGTAGACGTGACCCTGCCGCATGAGCGCCCTACCGAAACGTCCGACCAACCTGTTCTGCAGCCACCGCCGCGTAGGGCGCGCCAACAGCGCGAAGCCGAACAGATCGGTCGCCAAGCCCGGCGTCAGCAGAAGAGCGCCGCCGGCAAAGATCGACAGACCGTCGAGGATCGGGCGGCCCGGTATGCGGCCTTCCCGTACATCGACCTGGAAGGCATGCCACGCCCTCAGCCCCTCACGACTCGCCAGCGTCGCACCCAGTATCCCCGTCGCCACGATCAATCCCAATGTCGGCCACAGGCCGATCCAGCGCCCCAATTGAATGAGCAACGCCAGCTCACCGATCGGCACCAGGATGAACAGAAGTATTAGACGCCGTATGATCGAGCCCACGGGATCCAACCTCAGAGTTCAACCGCGCGCGCCGCCGCGGCGGCAGGCGCCGCTCTCGCAGCCGAAGCGATGACGCCGCCGCGCCACCCAGCTATAGACGCGTTCAGCGGCGAACATGGCACCGGGGACACTGAAAAGCCACACCAGCGGCCGGCCGCAGCGGAGCAGACGTAGCAGTTCGCGCGCCGCGGCGGCGCCCCGCCAGACACCTCCCGTCGGCGCCACCAAATGCATCGCCTCCTCTGCCGCCGAGCGCTCGATGCCGTAGCGCTCCAGGTCCGCCGTCTGAAACGGGACCGCCTCGATCCGCCCGCGCCCATCCCACCTGCGCAGGAAGTCGACCTGCCGACGACAGAACCGGCAATCCCCATCGTAGATGAGCGTCCAGCTCGCCATGACGTCAACGCGAGGCCGATGGACCTAGAGCGGCCTAGCTCGCAGCATCCGCCTCCCGGTAGAGCCAGCCACCGGCGAGTGCGGCAACTACGATCTCGACCAGACCCCAGGCGGCCGGCAGAACCAGCAGGCCGGGGTCGAACAGGCCGATCAGGCCGATGTCCAGGATCCGCCACAGGTAGGCGAGCAGCCAGACGATGAAGCCGGCCAGCACAGCGGTCTTGGGCCCGGGCCCGAAGCGCGGGCGGATCCCCGCGTAGATCCAGATCGTGACTATCCCCAGCAGGAACCCGACCACCATGTAGATGACGACCGTCGACCCGCCCGGCGGTGGTATGCTGTACTCTCGCATCGCCAATTCGATGCTATCGGCGATGACGGCCAGATTAAGGATCAACTCGCTGATGTTAATGACCAGTCCGGCGAGCAACCCTCCGAGGATCAGCCGCACCACGTTGATCTTGGCCATTGGGAGCCTCCGGTGTTGATGGCTCGCGCCACGCGGTCCAGCGCTGACCGGACCATCGGCATATCGGGATGTCTGGACGTTAGTAGAATGGCCGGGCGGCGGTCCTCTGTCTAGAGTCGTAATTTTCATCCGGCGCCTGTACCTTTAGAGCGGGCGCGCGGCGTGGCACGCCGCCACGCCAGAACCGTGACTCAACCGGTGGGTACCCTATGGCCAAGAAAATCGCGATCAACACCGGCGGCGGCGACGCTCCCGGTCTCAATGCGGTGATCCGCGCCGCCACACTGGCAGCTCTCAACCGGGGCTACGAGGTCTACGGTATCCGCCGCGCCTACATGGGCCTGCTCGGCGAGGACGAGATCATCCCACTGACCCGCGACTCGGTTCGCGGCATCACCCACATAGGCGGCACGATCCTCGGCACCACGAACCGTGGCAATCCATTCGCCTTCCCGCTGCAGCATCCGGACGGAACGACCGAGGCGGTCGACCGCTCGGCCGACGTCGTCGCGGCTTTCCGCGAGCGTGGCTTCGAGGCACTGATCGCCATCGGCGGCGACGGGAGCCTGCGTATCGCCCAAGACCTCTACAAGAAGGGCCTGCCGGTCGTCGGTGTCCCGAAGACGATCGACAACGATATCGAGGGCACTTCCCTGACGTTCGGTTTCCTCACAGCAGTCGACATCGCAACCGACGCCATCGGCCGGCTTCACTCCACGGCACAGGCCCACGAGCGTGTCATGGTCGTCGAGGTGATGGGCCGCGACACCGGCTGGATCGCCCTATTCTCCGGAGTGGCCGGCACCGCCGACGTCATCCTCATCCCGGAGATCCCCTACAGCATCGAGAACGTGTGCGAGAAAGTCAGCGAACGAGACCGCGCCGGCCGGCGCTTCACCATCGTCGTCGCCGCCGAGGGCGCCTTCCCCGCCGGCGGAACACCGGTGTTCAAGGACCCGGACCTGAAACGTCTCGGTGGGATCTGCGAAGTGCTGGCCAATGAGATCGCCGAGCGGACCGGCAAGGACACGCGCGCCATCGCCCTGCGCCACCTACAGCGCGGCGGCTCACCGATCTCCTACGATCGGCTCATCGCCCTGCGCTTCGGCGCCGCGGCGATCGACTGCGTCGATGACGGTGACTACGGCTGCATGGTCGCCCTCGATCCGCCCTACGTGCGTCGCATCCCGCTCGACATAGCGGTCAGCAGACAGAAGCGGGTGCCCGTCGACGGTGACGTCGTCGCCACCGCACGGGCGCTGGGGATAAGCTTCGGCGACTAGCGTAGCAGCCGCGCCACCAGCCAATCGCCTAGATAGCTCAGAAACGCGGGGTCGACCTCGGCGTCGGGGTCGACGTACTCTGCCAGCCCTTCGCCACGCGAGCCCGCGAACAGGTGGTTGAGGTCCGGGAAGATGCGCACCTCGTGATCAGCGTGGCCGGCCTGCTCGAGAGCCGCACCCAGCCTCCGTGCGTGCTCAGGCGACACCTGAACGTCCTGGCCACCGTTCACGATCAGCACCGGCGCGCGTACCCGCTTGATCGTCGCTATCGGTTCGTGCTCGATGTGCTCGCGTAGCCACCTCTGGGCGCCGGGCGAAAGCTCGGTGTTCTCGGGCTCGCGGCCTTCCCGGATGGCATCCATCAGACGGAGCGTAGATGCTCGGGCATTCTCGACGTCGGCCGAATCGCCGCCCGCAGCCAGAGCGAGCTGCACAGACTGTTCGAGGATAACCGAATCGATAGGCGCAGCCGTGCCGGCCATCAGCACGACCGCTCCAATCCCACTGTCTCTCGATGCAACGATCGGCGCGATGATACCGCCCTCGCTGTGTCCGATCAGACCTACCCGTGACGCGGCGATCTCCCGACGATCCCGCAGGTAAGCGACGGCCGCCTCCACGTCAGCGACCAGACCGCTGAGTCCGGCGTCGGCAAGGCTGCCCCCGCTGCCGCCCACCCCGCGGTCATCGTACCGCAACACGGCTATGCCGCGCCGGGTCAACGAATCCGCTATGGTGCGGAAGATGCCGAGCTTCAGACCGCCCGGGCCCGGCGAGTTCTCATCGCGATCCTGCGCCCCCGACCCGCTGATCAGCACCACCGCCGGCCACGGCCCCGCCCCCTTCGGCATCGTCAGGGTGCCGGCCAGGGTGATCCCGTCCGATTCGAAAGTCACCTCTTCAGCCTCGTAGGCGCCCTCCGCCCCGCCTTCCAGCTCTTCCCTCGTCTGGCCCAGCACGTCAGCCCAGCGCGCGTGCGCCTCGCTCACGGCCACGAAGGCCTGAAGCGGAACAGAGACCTTCAGCGGGGCCCCATCGTCCGCCAGCCAGACATAGGCGCCGACAGCGTTCGCGATGTTGATGAAGTAGCGCCGGTACGAGAGCGTCTCCTCCCCCAAGCGGGCGGTGCCCGACTCCTCGAGAGTTACGGTTACGGGAACGCGCGGGAAGGCCACGTACTGCTCCGACTCGCCGACTGCACCACCGTGCAGCCAGGTGAACTGGGCGATGTGATGGATGACGTTGCTGGTGAGCAGCACCGACGACTCGGGCGTCACGATGTCCTGAGCCACGGTCGAGTCGCCCTGCGTCGTCTCCTGGAACCCGTTACCGTCCCGACGCACGAGGCTCACAGTGGTCGGCTCGCCGTTGACGGTCAGCTGCACCTCGGCGGTGCGGAATTCCAGCCGCTCGCCCGTCTCGACCTCCAGGTGCTGCACGATGTGATAGCCCATGGCATTCAAGTCGACGTCGCCGACGATACGGTAACCACCGGGCAGGCGCTCGATGTTGTAGGTCTCGTGTCCTGCGTCCGCCGTACCCATCCGGAACAGTAGGCGCCCGCTCAGCGCCTCCGGGATCTGAGCCGCGACCGGAGAAGCCGAGACCAGGGCGAGCGCCAGCACCGCCATGTGTGTGCGTAACATTGTCCGTCTCTCGTCAAAAGGGACTCGAGCAGATGACCAAGCCGGATCGACGGATCAGGCCGGCTCTATCTTCACAGCATTACCGTAGGCGAGGATCTCGGCCGCCCCGCCCATTACGTATGAAGTCGTGAAACGCACATCGGTGACAGCGTCAGCACCCAGTTGTACCGCTTCGTCCCTCATCCGGTCCATCGCCTGTTCGCGCGACTCGGCCATCATCTTGGTGTATTCCTCGATTTCGCCGCCGACCAGCAGCTTCAGCGAGGCGAGGATGTCTTTGCCGAGATGCCGAGCACGGATCGTGTTGCCGTACACGAGGCCGAGTGTCTCGACCACGCTGTAGCCAGCGATACTCGAAGCCGGTGTCGTGATCATCGCTCCACGTCCTTGTAGCGTTGTCGTTGCCCGACGAACACCTTCTCGCGCACCACCGACACGAGCAGTATTACGGTGCCCACGGTGAGCGCGGCCAGAGACGCCTTCACGAACCAGGGCATCGTCGTGTCGGCGAGCAGCTCTCTCACGGCGGCCCAGGCGCCGTACGAGAGTAGAACGATCGCGCCGACGGAGAAGAGGATCCAGCCGACCCCACGCTCGAGGCGGCTGTAAACCGAGGCCCAGTAGTCACTCCATACCTCTTCCGGGGCAGGTCGCAGTCTCATCACACCCGTCACCTCCTTGACTCGCTGGAGACGTTCCCACTCGGCGCGCAGAGCCGGGTACGCATCCAGCAGACGTTCGAGTTCCTCGCGCTCGCCGCTCCCCAGCTCGCCGTCGATCGACGCCATGATCAAGCGACGAGCGCGCTCCTCCAGGTTTCTGACTTCCTTGTCGCTCACAACACGCCCTCCAGTTCAGCGGCAAGGTCTCGGCGGGCGGTATAGAGGCGCGACATGACGGTCCCTATCGGAATGCCGAGCAGTTCGGCGATCTCGCGGTAGCGGAGCCCCTCGAACTCCTTCAAAACCAGCACCTCGCGCTCACGCTCCGGCAGTCTCTCGATCGCGGCCTGCACCAGGGCACACAGTTCGGATCGCTCGGCCGAACGCGCCGGGTCGGTCGCCGCGGCTCGGGCCCCGGCCTGGTCCGTGAGCCAGGGCACCGCTTCTTCCATACGGACACGTCGGGTGCGGCTGTCGCGCAGGAAGTTGAAGCAGAGCCGGCGAACGATCTGGTAGAGATAGCCGTAGAACGGCAGGTCGGGATCGAGGTTGGCGCGCGCGCGGAAGGCGCGGGCGAACGCCTCCTGCGAGAGGTCGAGGGCGTCCTCGTGGGAGCCCACCAGCCCCAGCGCCGCGTAGTAGGCGCGGCGCATGTAGCGTGTGACGAGCTCGCCGAAGGCTCGCCGGTCCCCCGCCCGGGCCCGCTGCACCAGGGCACGCTCGCTCGCTTCACTCTGCTGGTCCACCGCGACTTTCACCGCGAATCTCCGACCGCCGACCGTACGTAATAGGGTACACACCAAGCTGGCGTTTATTCGTTAGCTACACCAGCCCGGCCTGGGTCGCGAAGATTGACCTGGTCGATTAGCCTATGATCCTGGGATCGCGATACCCTCAGCTCAGCGGCGTGCCGCGCTGGAGCAGACGACTCGCGGCGGTCCTCGAGATCTTGGCGGTACTGGTGGGCGGCAGCCTGCTGGCCCGCACCATCAGCACCGCGGTCGGCCTGGCCAGGTCGCGAGCTCTGATCAACGCGCTGCCGGAGGATGCCACCCCCGATTTCCTGGCGATGGCCTGGGTGACGGCCTGACGCTTTCAGCTCGATTCTGGCGGGCTACGTCTTCTACAGGACGCGGTCGCTGGTGCCGGTCGTCATAGCGCACGCCATCGCGAACGTCCCGCTCCGTGGCGCGGCCGAGCTCGCGATGCTCAGCCTGATGGTCGTGACGATCATCCTGTTCAGAGAGCCGATCGTCGCCTACGGGCGTGCGCTGTGGCTCGAGCTCGCCAGCATCGAGTCCGTGCCCGCGACCCTGGCCGCGCTGGCGCTGTTCATGGTGTTACTCGCCGCGTTGCTGTTCGCGCCGGCTTTCGTACCGGCAGTGGTGGTCGCGGCGGGGATACTGGCGCTGCTGATCGAATATCGGGACCGCGCACTCGGCACGCATGTCTGATCACGTGTGACATAGAAGAGCCCGGGCGTGGTGCCCGGGCTCGTTGGGCAGCGGGTTCACTCTGGGCTCTCGAGCGAGTCCCGCCGCACGCGGTCCTCGAGGTGGCAACTCGCGTGCCGGGGCGCCGGCCTGCCGTCTTAGTTCCGTCGCCCCAACGGATTCCGCTGGCGGGAGTCGGCGCCCGGGCTCGCGCTATGCGGGCAAATTTTGTCCAGGTCCAGCAAAACTTGTTTCCCTGCGATCCACCTCCTACTCAGCGCAGCCCCGCGAAGAATGCCGCCACATCCGCGAAGGCGCTGGGGTTCACCTCGTAGTAGCGGTTCTTCCCGTAGGCGCCCGTCGTCGGGTAGTGGGGTGGCGGACAGAACCTGGCGTTCGAGTCGTAGGCGTAGCGCTTCATGTACCCCTCGCCGCTGGTGAGTCCGACGGCGCCCCTCGTCTTCTGGATCAGTCCCCCCGTCAGGTACAGGCAACCGCGACCGTTGGGTCGATCTTCACAGGCCTCGGCGTCGCGCGGCCCGCTGTGGAAGTTCTCGACCGTGAAGCTCTGATCCAGCGTCAAGACTACGCCATCGATGAACTCGGACGGCGTGTCGTCGTAGGTGCGGCGACCACCCGGCACATTCGGGAATCGCTGAGGCGCGTTCAGGTTGTTGTCCGCCACGTAGAAGTTGCGCGCCGCGAGGAAGCCTGCGATGTCATTGCACTGCGCTGCATTCGCGGGCACGGAATAGTTGAAGTCGTCGAGCAGCACGATGTTGTCGCTCGACACGATGGTGACACGGCCATTGAGCTCACCGCTCACGCCGATCAGGCCGTCGAAGAACAGGACGCCGCGAAATTCACCGTTATGTTCGCGGCTCAGCGGGAAGAGGAACGGGGCATCGTCGCGTCCCGCTAGAGCTTCGGGTATCGTCATGCCCGGCGCGTGGTCTTCCCGTCTCAGCCACCCTGAGTCGTCGTCCGAACCGTCCCACTCATCGAAGCTCCGGCCGTCCATCCGCAGGCGGGGGTCCCCACCCAGATAGCAGCGGGAGGTTGGCGAGCGCGCCACCTCTCTGTAGACGCGCGTCCAATCGCTGGCGTCCTCGCCGTGCAGCAAGGCTGAATGGTTCTGCCATACGGCGATGTCGCCGGAGTACGGACCATCGTAGCCTTCGCCCAAGTAGAGCCGGCGGTGATTCGAGGCAGAGATGAACGTAGCTTCGCCGGTCACCGGATGGTTGTGTGTATCGCCGCAGTTCTCTGTCCATGTGTCCGTCCCTCTTGCCGCAAGCCATGCTGTGCTCGGAGACCTGTAGATTCTGTAGAAGCCTTCGCCTTCGTCGATCACGTCGCCGTCGCCGTTCAAGTCGATCACGACGAACTCGACCCGCATGCGGACATCGGTGGGGCCGCCGGTCGACGGGGTCGCGAACAGCGAGCGGCCGCTCGCCGCCAGCGCTCGCAACCGGCTGAGATCGCCGCTGTCAGGCATCGGGATGGTGTCGACGTACTCCTCGTAGCCTTTCTCGAACCTGCCGTTCCCGGGATAGAGAACGTCGCGCGCCGTGGTGACCTCGGCGTGGAAGGTCGCACCGGTGGAGTGGACCTTGATCTGATCGTTCGAGTGCACCGGGCCGAGCAGCCGGTCGCCGGCACCGAACCAGATGTTCCCGCCCTCGCTATCCGTGAAGTAGGCGAACCTGGCGAAGCTCTCCTCCGTCAGTTCAAGCCGCACGATGACCTCACTCCCACGTCCGCGAGCAACGCCCACGACACTGGCGAAGTTGCCGGTGCGGCCCGTCGCTGATCCGCTGCGGCCTGCGTAGATGCTCAGCTCGTAGTCGGCGAGCGGGTTACCCTCAGCATCCACCGGTGTGAGGCCGGATTCGAGAACGTTGTGTCCGACGTCCGGCAGCGCTTGCTCGTCCCGGTTGATGCGGCTGTGTCCCATCTCCGCCGCCATTGCCGCCAGGTAACGGAGATCGACCTGGGTCTGGGAGTAGATACGGAGCTGTCGCTCGCTGCCGCTCCTGAGGACCGCACCGGCGCTGACCGCGGCCAATACGACCAGCATCACCAGTGTGAGGATCAGTGCCGCACCGCGCTCGCCGTCCCGGCACAACGAGCCGGACTCAACGCGATGTACTCTCATCCGCCACACCTCCGGGTTCCGGGCGCTAGCCGCCCGGTGTGGTGACCGGTCCGGACGCGGCGAGCCCCGATTGAGCCGGCGTGCAATCGGTAGCGCCGAGCAGGTACACGTAGGTCTTGCCCGCCTGCAAATCCGAATCGACGTACACGTAGCTTGCTCCCGACGCGCCGGGTGGCAGTGCTGCGATCGGGCGGGGGAGTGGCTCACTCAGGTCGTGTCGATACAGCGTGTACTGCCGAACATCCATTTCGCCGGCCGACTCATCGACCGCTGGCGGCCACGTCACCGTCACGCTGAGGGGAGACGTAAGAGTGGCGCTCGGCGCGACCCCCAGTTGCGGTGGATCGCCACACGCGGCGTTGCGAATCAAGCCTGCGTTCTTGAGTGCGATGCCCACGACGAACGGCCGTGCCACAGTCTCTCCAGGCCGGTCCCCATTCACCACGACGGTGAAGGCGGCCTCGACGAGCTTGATGCTGTCGGTGAGCGCGGAGGCCGCCGTGTCGGCGGCCGACCCGTGCTCGGGCGCGGCGTGCCAGATCGGGCCGCCACTCAGGTACCGTTGCCGACCTTCGGGGTCCATGAGCAGGTACGAGAAGAAGGCGCGCCCCTCGACCCGCTCGAGCCCGCGGAGCAGCGTGTCGGCGAGCTGCGCGTTCACTCGCCGGGTCAGCGCGTAGCGGCCGTCGCCGGTAGTCACGAACGAGAAGTGCAGCGTCTCGGCGGGACCCGGTGTACGGTCGGGGCCATACCAGCGCTGCGGGTAGTGCGCACCGTTGGGCAGGACGACGGAGGCCGAGTCTGCACCCTCGGTCTCGGTCACGGGCGCGCCAGGCAACTGGTAGACCGCGACGCGATCGCCCGGCGTGCTCGAAGCGAGGTCGACGCTGAAGACGAAGTCGTCCGGTCCGGCGAAGACGACTAGTGGTTGAGCATCCGGGATACCGGCACCGGCGAGGCCCGCTTCGCGACGCAGGAGCTCGGAGGCGAAGCGCGCCCGCTGCACTGCCTCGACCCTCACCCCAGCCAACCGAGAGCTGCGGTTCTGGGCAACGAAGAAGGAAAGCATCGAGCCGACGACGATCCCGCTGATCGTCAGCGTCACGAGCAACTCGACCAGCGTGATACCGGCTCGGCGGCCGCGCTCGCGGTGCCGCGTCGTTTTTGCTCCGTCTGCGGATGGCGTCATCTTCTCGTGTTCCAGCTTCCCTACTCGGCCACCGCCGTGCTGACACCCACGGGACGCAGGCCGCGGGGAGGCTCGACCGTGACGGTGATCAGGCGATAGGCGTAAAGTTCCTCAAGGTCCTCGCCGAACACCGCCACGTCGACGCGCCGCCTGAATTGCGGCGCCTCGGGCACGGGGGCCGCCGACCGAGACACGATCTCATCGTACGGCAGCAGCCTGACGCGCTCGAGCTCCTGCATAGCGAACTCCACGGCCTGGGCCTGGACCTCGGAGATGCCGGCCTGGTGGACGAACTCGACGATCACTCGACCGCTGACGAGGATCGCTACCGTGAAGAGCACGATCGCGATCAGGACCTCCAGCACGGTGAAACCGCGTGTCGGGTCAGCCCCTGCAGGCGCGTCAGCTCGTCGACCACTTGCTGCCGTCATAGCGATGGACTTCCGTGTAGCCGGTCGCGCGGTGGAGAACGACTACTCTCCCCTTCTCCGCACCCGGCCAACCCACGTAGACCGCACCCTCCTGTGACGCGGATCCGTTGCGTAGAAACGTCACGGTGCCGGCCTCGAAGCTTACCGCCCCGCCGGTAAAGCCCGCGTAGGGGGGCGCGTCGCCTCGGTCGAACCGCACGTTCCCGTCCAGGGTGTGTCTGATCGCACGTTCGTCGTCGTCGACCGACCCGTCGCCGTTCGCGTCCTCGTGAATGACGATGGACCCCGTGGCAACTTCGAACCTGACAACAACATCGTGCTGCTTCAGTACCGCCAGCGTCCGGGCGGCGCGCAGCCGCTGGTTCACTTCCTGTATGGCCGTGTCCAGACGCCAACTCGAGCTGTCGATGCGTGCGACGTTGAACGCCAGCACCAGGCCGATCAGCGCCAGCGTCACACCGAGCTCGACGGCCGTGAACCCGGCGTCCGATCGGGACGCAGCCGTGGCGAGCTTGCGCTCCGCCTGTCGAGGGGCATGGTCGGCCATCGCCGCGAGACCCAGCGGTGAGGGGTTATGCCGGTGACGGTATGGGTAGGGACGGGACTTTCCTTCCGAGGGAGAGGGGCAACTCGCGTGCCGCCGGGCCGGCTTCGAGGTCTATCTGAGTCCCGACCAACGGGTTCCACGGCGGTGCGATCCGCCGGGCTCCGTCGGCACCGGTCACATTTACCGAGCCGCAGAGGCAAACTCTGCGCGGAAACCGCAAAACTTTCCCGCGAACTAGCCGCCCCTCTCGAGCCCCTGCCTGGCGAGGAAGTTCCGCACCTCGTACGCCATCGCCTTGAACAGAGCCGTCTCCCGCTCGTCTAGATCGGCCCTGGCAGCTACCTCACGCACCGTCCGCATCAGAGGCTTGACCTTCTGTGCCTTGAAGAAATCGATGGCGTGCAGCGAGGCTTCGACCTCGCTGAACAGGCTCTCCAGCTCCCGCCGGTCTGCGCGGGCCGCTGCGCGCCTCGGCCGCTTGAATGGCCGCGCAGCCTCGGCGGCCAGGAAGATCTCGTAGACGACGACCAACACGGCTTGGGCGAGGTTGAGGCTCGAGTGCCCCGGGTCGGTGGGGATCACGATGACCCGGTTGCAGAGGTCCAGCTCCTCGTTGCTGAGCCCCCGGTCCTCGCGGCCGAAGACGAGCATCACATCGTCGCCGCTCTGCGCGACCTCGGCGATCTCGACCGCCGCATCCCGCGGGCGCACGTAGTTCCGACGTACGCGCCGACCCCGGGCCGTCGTCCCCACCACCAATTTCGCCCCAGCCAGCGCATCATCCAGCCGCTCGAAGTGCTCGGCCGATTCGACTACGTCGGTGCCGGTGTGGGCGACGCCGCTGATCCTGTAAGGGTCGAACCCGCCGGGTCGCACCAGACGCAGACGGCTCAACCCCATGTTCTTCATCGCGCGAACGACCATCCCGATATTCACCGGGTCCTGAGGTTCGTCGAGCGCGATGACCACGTGCTGCAATACCTGTCGTGAACCCATAGTGCCCATAAGCAGTGAGTAACCAGAGTCGTGGCCGGCGCCGAGCCGCCGGTCCCGTGGCCGGCAGCCGGTAGACAGTAGCCGGTCGGCGCTACACCGTCTACCGGTTATCGGCCATCACAACCTAGACGGGCAGTGGACCATGCCCGAAACAACCTGCACACGCTGTGCAGAAGAGTGCACCGCGCTCGATCGGCTGGTCGAGCCGTACTCGAGACGATCTCGTTTGCGGAGTGCGCCGACTGGCGCCAATATGCATGGACCCAACAGCGAGATCACCCTCCGGCAAGCGGGAGGACCGTCGATGCACGCAGCAGGATCAGCAGGCGCCGCCGCCGCAGCGATCGCCCAGGCCGTCAAAGCATCGGGTGCGATCGTGAGGATGGAACCCAACGACTTCGCGCAAATCGTCCAGCGCGCCGAGCAACCGATCGTGGTCATGGCGACCAGCAAGATATTCGGACGAACCAGTTACAAGTACCTCACGAGCTACAAAGGGCTGGCGTTCTACACCAAGTCGCCCAGCCAGTTACCGCTGGGCGTGAGGACAGAGCTGGTCTACGCCAAGCAGATCTGGATACCAGGCTAGCAGCAGAGAGCAGAGCCAGCTCGTGATGGAATTCCGACGCACCTACTCGGGCGCCCCGTGGGAGCCTGCCATCGGTTACTGCCGGGCGCTGCGCGCCGGAGCACACATCTACGTGACCGGCACGGCACCGGTGGCAGAGGACGGCACCGTCTTCGCACCCGGCGACGGCTACGCGCAGGCGCTGCGCTGCTTCGAGATCATCGAGCGGGCGCTGCGCGACCTCGGCGCCGATCTCTCACACGTCGTCCGCACCCGCATGTTCGTCACCGACATCGGCCGCTGGCAGGAGTTCGGCCGCGCCCACGCTGAAGTTTTCGGCGACCGGCCGCCCGCCACCACGATGGTCGAGGTCAAGCGCCTCGTCGGCCCCGAGATGCTGATCGAGGTCGAGGCGGACGCGGTCTGCGCCGACGGCTAACGCCCGGGCCCGTCTGGCGGAGCGGCTGGACGCGGCGTAGCTTCGCCACACCGGGAGACTTCCGACCTCACGACGTAGCCCCTCAGACCGCGCCCGCGAGAGCCCGGTCTGCCCGAACAACCGAAATGGGGGGTAAGCCCAATGAAGACGCGTCTGTTAGCCGTCGCCCCAACCGCCCTTCTCCTACTGGCCGCGAGCGGCATACCGGCTGCCGCACAGATACCCAGCTTCGCCGAGGTCACCGGCCACGAGTTCGGCGAACGGATCACGGTCCATCACGACATGGTCGCTTACTTGAAGACCCTGGACGAGGTCTCGGACCGCGTGCGCGTGATCGAGCAGGGCGAGTCGTGGGAGAAACGACTCTTGCTGGTCGCGATCGTGACGGCGCCCGATAACCACGCGCGGTTGGAGGAGATCCGGCAGGCTGTACACCGGCTGAGCGACGCGCGGACGACGGGCCCGGACGAAGCGGCGCGCATCATAGAGGGCCAGCCGGTGGTCCTCTGGTACGGTGGGTCGATCCATGGCAACGAGCTGTCGGGATCCGAGGGACTGTTGAAGCTGCTCGAACACCTGACGACGCGGAGTGACGCGGCGACGATGGAGGTACTGCGGAATGCGGTGATCCTCATCGATCCGATGCTCAACCCGGACGGGCGCGATGCGTTCGCCAACCTCAACCACCAGAATCTGGGGCGCGAGCCGAACCCTCTGCGGGAGGATTGGAACAACGACTTCACTCGCTGGCAAGGCACACAGTTCCGAACGGGCCATTACTACTTCGACACAAACCGCGATTGGTTCGCACACACGCAGCGGGAAACGCAGGCGCGGATCCCGACCTTACTGGCCTGGCGTCCACAAGTCATTGTCGACGCTCACGAGATGGGCACGGACTCGGAGTTCTTCTTCGACCCCGGCGTGGATCCGTACGCGCCTTACTTCCCGGAGCACTCGAAGCGGTGGTTGGACATCTTCTGCCGCGCTTACGCCGCCGCCTTCGACTCGGCGGGCTTCGAGTACACCACCCGCGAGCTGTTCGACTACTTCTACCCGGGTTACACCACGTCGCTGCGCTACCTGGGTGCCGTTGGCATGCTTTACGAGAAGGGATCGAGCCGCGGGCTGGCGATCAATCGCTCCGATGAATCAACCTTGACCCTCAGGGAGGCCCTCGAATACCAGTACCTGGCGGCCTGGACGGCGGCCCGCACATCGGTGCGCGAGCGGACGACACTGCTCGACGAGTACTACGAGTCGCTGCGGGCCGACCTCGCCGAAGGCCGTCAGGGTATCCGGCGCTACCTGATCCCGCCAGAAGGAGATCCCCTCCACGTCGCCGAGCTGGTCAACATGCTGATGCGGAACGGGATCGAGGTGAGCGTTCTGACGCAAGCGGCTCGACTGAACGACGTGCGCGATCGCCGCGGGACGTCGATCGGCGGCCGCGAGTTCCCGGCCGGCACCTACGTCGTCGAGGCGGCCCAGCCTCTGAGCCGGCTCGCGCGTACGCTGCTGGAACCGGACACACCCACGCCGGAAGAGTTCCTGCGCGAGGCGCGGGAGCGAATCGAGCGAGCGGAGAGTCCACGCTTCTACGACATCACCGCGTGGTCGCTGCCCCTGCTGTTCAACGTGGGTGGTTACAGTACCGGCGATGCGCGGACCGTGTCCGCTGAGCGGGTCACCGGCCGGGTCGTGCCCATGGCGACGACGTTGGATGAGCGACCCGGATACGCCTACCTGATCGACGGCAGCGCGGTCGCCTCGCTCAGCGCCCTCTACCATCTCGAGGCCCAAGGCTATCGGACGGCGGCCATCCGTGAGCCCACCAGGATTGCCGGACGGGACATCGCCAGCGGCACGGTCATCGTGCGAGTCGGCCAGAACGACGCGTCGGTGCACGAGGCGGTGCGTGAGGTCGCGGAGCGCTTCCGGTTGACGGTGCGCGGGACGGACACCGGGCTGGCCGATCCCGGGTACCCCGTCCTCGGTTCGGTCTACTCGGTGACCAAGGCTCACGAACCGAAGATCGCCATCCTGGCCGAGGGGCCGATCTCGGGCTACTCGTTCGGCTCAACCTGGTACACCCTCGACCAGCAATACGAGATTCCGATCACCGTGCTGCGCATCGGCTCCGTGGCCGGTGCAGACTTCGAAAGCTTCAACGCGATCATCGTACCGTCGGTTTCCGCGGGCGCGCTCCGGCGCGAGCTCGGCGACTCCGGCGTCGAACGCCTCACACAGTGGATCCGGGATGGCGGGACGCTGGTCACTTTGGCCTCGGCGACCGACTTCGCCCGCGACCTCGAGCTGATCGACCTGCGCTCCTGGTACGAGCTCGAGGAGAACGAGGACGCGCAGCGGTTCGGCGTTCCCGGTGCCATCTTCGAGGCCAACTTGAACGAGCATCACTGGATGTCGGCCGGCTTCGAGGGGATGGAGCTACCGGTTCTCGTCAATTCGAGCAGCATCTATCTGCCACCCGAGGGCCCGCCGTCGTCGAGCAGGACGGTCATCGCGACCTACGGCCCGAAGATCGCCGGTCACGCGTGGCCGGAGACGCTGGAGCGCCTGGACGGTGCGGTGTTCGCCTACGAACAGCGCGTGGGTGGCGGTCGGGTGATCGCCTTCGCCGAGGACATCAACTTCAGGGCCTTCTGGCGTGGAGCGAACCGCCTGTTGCTGAACGCGGTGATCCTGGGGCCGAGCCAGTAGTGGTTGGGAATTCCGGAATCCAAGATCAGGAGGATCAATAGAACGATTCGACCATTCGAATTGGGAACCGCAGCCGTTCTGCGTTCCAAGATTCGAATGTTCGTATTGTTCCTCCTGGTCCTGGATCCCCGTATTCCCATTCACGATGCCCGCTCATGCCTGAGGAGTACCTTCCCAACGCTGCTTCTCGACTCGACGAGGGCATGCGCCTCGGCGACATCCTCGAACGGGAAGATCCTGCCGACGACCGGCTTGATCCCCTTATCGGAGACGAACACCCTAAGCCGCTCGAAGATCGCCTGCAGACGGGCGGGTTGGTCCAACAAGTAGCCGAGGTGCGTAGCCATGACGCCGGTGGACGCCTCGGCCATGTCGGAGATCCTGGCCCGCGGTAGGTCACGCCAGGTGCGCCACCAAGACAGCGGGTTCCAGACCTTCAGGTCGAGGCTGGCGAAGCCCGCTACGACCATCCGTCCGAACGGGTTCAGCAGACCCTGCGACCCTTTGTAGACGCGGCCGCCGACCGTCTCCAGGACGACGTCGGCGCCGCCGCTCACGGCGAGCAGCTGGTCGAAGCAGTCCGGGTCTCCGTAGCTCAGCGCCGCGCGCGCGCCGAGCGCGCGCACCAGGTCCAGCTTTTCCTGTGAGCCGGCAAGACCGTAAACCTCGCCGCCGAGCGCGGCCGCCAACTGCACCGCCGCCGTCCCCACACCGCCGGCCGCCGCCGTGACGATCACCTTCTCCCCTTCGGCGAGACGCGCCAGCTCGGCGAGCGCCACCCAGGCGGTCATGTAGTTGACGGGGAACGCCGCGTTCTCCTCCAGGGTGAAGGTATCGATGGCCGGGATGGCTCGCTCCTCGGGAACGACCACCGTCTCCGCGTAGCAACCGAATTGGGTCCCGACCATCACCTGGCCACCGACGCGGGCAGTATCCACGCCATCGCCGACCGCGTCGATTACCCCCGCCCCCTCCATCCCCAGGATGTACGGACGTTTTGGCGCCCAGGCGTAAAGGCCTTTCCTGGAAAGGATCTCGGCGTAGTTGATACCGCTGTAGGCCAGGCGAACGCGAACTTCGCCGGGTCCGGGCTCCGGTTCGGGCTGATCCGATAACCGGAGCACGTTGGGTCTGCCCGTCGCACGCAGTACGACCGCTCTCACCGCACCCTCACAGAAGCTCCCTTACCCGCTCGGCCGGACGTGCGAGCAGGGCGCGGTCGCCCTTCTCGACGAGTGGTCGCTCCAGCAGCTCGGGATGCTTTGCGATGGCGTTGAGGATCTCGCCATCCTTGATGCCCGGGCGGCCCAGGCCGAGATCTTTGTAGGCGCGTTCCCTCGGGCGCAATAGCTGGCGTGGAGTCACTCCAGCCTTTTTGACGAGCTGTCCGAGCCTTCTGCGTGACAGCGGATTGGCTATGTAGTCGACGCGATCGAAATCGATGCCGCTCTCACGGAGCAGCTTGACCAGCTTGCGACTGGCGGGTCACGTCGGCTTCTCGTAGACGATGATACGGTCACTTCGGGTCATTGCAGCCTCGTTTTCGCGGCTGGTCAACGGGAGTGGTCGGGCGTATCCGCTTCTTGCCGGCCGCCAGACACTAGGTGTTTACACCGACCAGGTAGAGGACCAGGGCGCTTAGCAACCCCACGGCGAGCAGTCCCAGACTCGCCCAGCCCATGGTGCGGAACACCTTCGCCTGGGGGCGCGAGCAGAGGCCGACGAGTGCGATGCCGGTCATCGTCAGCGCAGCACTGGCGGTCAGGATGTGCTCGCTGCCGACCGCACCGAGGAGCGGCCCATCCACGTAGGCCAGGTCCTCCATAGCGAGGATCAGCATGTCGAACAGGTTGCTGCCCAGAATGCCGCCGATGGCGAGATCGACGGCGCCGATCCGGACGGCCTCGATCGAGATCACGAGTTCGGGAACTGACGTGACGAGCGCCAGGAAGATCGTCCCGACGAACGTCTGCTTCCATCCCATCGTTACAGCGAGCGCCTCGCCGACTACAGGCAGCGCGGTGGCCGCCACCACCAGGACGAGCGCGTTGATGCCGAATAGAAGCCAGATGCGCGGCAAGGTCAGTGCGGCCATCTTGGCACGCGCACCGACGACCTCGGCCAACTCGGCGGCTGGCTTGCCTTCCCGCTCGAAGAAGAAGACGCTGCGCATCGCGAGCAGGTAGATCAGCGGCGCGGCGATCGTATACGGCCCGACCGGCCCGAGAGCTACCGTTCCGACGTGCGTTTGTATGTAGATCGCGCTGGCCGCCGCGCCGAGCAGGATCACGCCGAACCCGGCGGACAGACTGTGGCCGTGCCGGATCCCGCCGTAGATCGTACCCGGCCTGTAGATGAAGTCGAGAACCGCAACAATCACCAGGTTGTATACGCAACTGCCCAGCGCGGCGCCCACGGCCAGGTCGGGCTCACCTACCACCAGGATCGCGCTCAGCCCGGTCACCAGCTCCGGCGCCGAGGTCACGCTGGCCAGCAGGATCAGACCGACCCAGACGCCGCCGAGACCGGTGCGCGTCCCGATCACGTCGCCATAGCGAGACAGGCGGGCGCCGCTGAACAGGATGGCCAGCAGGCAGACGCCGAACAGCAGCCAGGCGGTGAGTGGATCGAGCGAGTGAGCCAGCCCGTCGAACATGGCCGCAAACTAGTATCGGGCCGAGCGGCTACGCCACCGGCAGCATTTCCCTTGTAGGCCACCCAGCACAGGCTGGAACGGCACCGGCCCCGTCAGGCGCGCGCCGACACGGGCGTCCGCTTCCGCGAGCTTCCCATCGATATCGGCTTCAACATCTGCCCGATTATCAGCGGCATCAGTGCTGCCACCAGCACGACCAGCCAATCGTGCGGACTCAGCGCATGAGTTCCAAGTACACGCGAGAGCAACGGGATGTATACGGTGGCGACTTGCAGGCCGATGGTCAGCGCGAGGGCGGCCCAGACCCAACGGTTACGGAAGAGTCGACCACCGAACACGACCGGCCTCGCGCTGCGTGCGTTGAAGACGTGGAAGAGCTGAGCCAGTGCCAGCGTCATGAAGGCGAGTGTCACGGCGTGCGACAGTTCCGTCTGCCTGAACTCCAGAGCCCAGACAAAGACGGCGAGCGTGGCCGAGGTGATCAACAGCGAGAAGCTGACGACACTCGACAGGAACCACCGCGAGAGGATCGCGGATTTTGGGTCGCGCGGCGGACGTCCCATCACATCGGGCTCGGGCGGCTCCATCGCCAGGGCGAGCGCCGGGAACACATCGGTCACGAGGTTGAGCCAGAGGATCTGGAGCGGCATGAGCGGGAGGGGCATGCCCGCCAGGCCGGTGACGAGCAGCGTGGCGACCTCGGAGAGGTTACACGAGAAGAGGTAGAAGATGAACTTGCGGATGTTGTCGTAGATGACGCGCCCGTCCTCGACGGCGACGCCGACGGTCTCGAAGCGATCGTCCTGGAGTACTACATCGGCCGTCTCCTTGGCGACATCCGTGCCGCGGATACCCATCGCGACTCCGATGTCGGCCTTCTTGAGTGCGGCGGCGTCGTTCACGCCATCGCCGAGCATGCCGACGATGTCGCCCCGGCCCTGAAGCGCCTCGACGATTCGCAACTTCTGCTCGGGACTGACGCGGCTGAACACAGACACACGGCCGACACGCTCGCTGAGCTGCGCATCCGACAGCTTGGAGAGCTCGCGCCCACGAACGGTCTCGTCGCTGTCGCGCAGCAGCCCGAGGTCGCGGCCGACGGCCTCGGCGGTGACGGCCTGGTCGCCAGTGATCATCACGGTGCGGACGCCGGCGTTGTGGAAGCGCGTGATGGTCTCGCGCACACCCTCGGCGGGAGGATCCTGCATTCCGGCGAAGCCGACGAAGACCAGGTCGTGCACCGCCCCGGGACCGGGGCTCTCCCCTTCATCGAGCGCCCGGTAGGCGAGCGCTAAGACACGCAGTCCGCGACCGGCGAGCCCCCGGTTAGTCTCGAGCAGGGCGGCACGCCCCGCATCATCCAGCGGAGTGACGCCGGCACCGGTGAGTTCGCCGCTCGACTGCTCGACGATGCGGCGCGGCCCACCCTTAACGCAGGCCACGCGCCGCCCGTCCGGCGCGCTGTGGAAGGTCGCCATCAGCTGCCGCTCGCTCGAGAACGGCAGCTCGGCCACCTCCGGGTACTCCGCCTGCAGCTGCTCCCGCCTCAGTCCCGCCTTACGCGCCAAGACCAAGAGCGCCGCCTCGGTGGGATCGCCCGTCACCGCCCAACCCTCGTAGGTCTTTCTCACGGTTGCCCGGTTGGCGAGCGCGCCGATCCGCAGGGCCAGCTCGGCGCCGGCGACCTCGGTGACCTTGATCGCCGCCCCGTCCGCCCGAAACTCGCCGACGGGCTCGTAGCCCGGACCGGTTACCTCGAGCTGCTCACCGCCAACGGCGAGGGCCGTCACGGTCATCTCGCCGGCCGTGAGGGTCCCCGTCTTGTCGGTACAGATGACCGTCGCCGAGCCCAGCGTCTCGACAGCGGTCAGCCGGCGAACCAGCGCCTGGCGACGCGCCATGCGTCGCACGCCGACGGCCAGGGTGATCGTCGCCACGACGGGCAGCCCTTCGGGGACCGCAGCGATCGCCAGCGCGATGCCCGTCTCCACCATGAGCCACAGCTCTTCGCCGCGGAGCAGGCCCAGTCCGGTGACCAGCGCGGCAACGCTCAAGGTCAGCCAGACCAGCCGCCGGCCCAGCGAATCGAGACGGCGCTCCAGCGGCGTATCGCCCGCCTCGGTCTCCTGCACCAGCTTGCTGAGATGCCCGATCTCGGTGGCCGCGCCCGTAGCGACGACAACGGCACGTGCCGAACCGGTGGTGACAAGCGTGCCCTTGTAGACCATCGAGGCCCGTTCCGCCAGCGGAACCTCTTCCCCGTTCTGCTCGACGACCGCTGCCGGCCCCTTGCCCACCGGCAGCGACTCGCCGGTCAGCGGCGCCTCGTTGATGCCAAGCTCCGTCGCCGACAGCACCCTCGCGTCCGCAGGAATCGCCGCGCCCGGCTCCAGGACGATCACGTCGCCGGGAACCAGGACCCGCGCGTCGACACGCTGCTCGCGCCCGTCACGCAGCGCCACCGCCTCCTGTACCTGCAATCTGCGCAGTGCATCCATCGCCAGCCGCGCCCGCCACTCGGTCCAGAACCCGACCGCGGTGTTGATTACCAGCACTACAAGGATCGCCGCCGCCTCGAGCAGATCACCGATCACCAGCGCCACTACCGCCGCGGCGAACAGTAACACGACGACCAGGCTCTTCAGCTGGCCCAGGAGGATCTTCCAGGGGGAGATCGGGCGAGCGATCTGCAGGGCGTTCGGGCCGTAACGCTTCAGTCGTGCCGCGGCCTCGGCGCCGCTCAGCCCCTCAGCCGTGGAATCGACTTGCCGGAGCACCTCGGCTATCGAGAGCGCGTGCCAGGCTATCGACTCGCGATCAGCACTCCCATCGCGAATGGTACGCTCAGATGACACCACAGCTGGCGAGTATCTGTTGACTCCGGTTCAGCCGGCTCCGTCCCGTGGTCAGACCGGAACAGCGCGGCTCGTTAGTGGGCGGTCCAGTGGCAGGAACGTCGTCTGCCGAGGCGTTTCACGCAAGCGGGCCCGCGGCCCTCAGCGTGGCGCGGCGGGAGGCGGTTGAGTATCCGACGCTTTGAAGCGAACTTATGTGGGACGGCGCCGCTCAGGCGCCAAATACAAGGAAGGGATTGGCATGCCTAATCGTCGTACCTTAACGACTTTTCTGGCCGGGCTCATCCTCGGCATCGCGTTGGCTCTTGTGGGCCGCTCGTTCCTGGGTAGCCGGTTGCCGGATTCGATCGCCGGGCGCCGCGAGTCGCTGGACGGAGTCGTCACAGCCAAGCAGCTGGAAGAGGACCGCCTGCTGCTCACCATCGTGACCCCGGCCGGTGCCACGCTCGTCACGTTCAAGAAGCGGGTGGCCGAGATCGCCTTGCTCGTCGACGAGGGGGACCGTATCACGCTGAGCCTCTCACAATACCAGCCGTTTCTGGAAGACCCGCGGATCGCCCGTGTCGTACCGCCCGACCTCCACGTGGAAGAACCGAGCGCCCCTGACAGCGCCGGCGCGGTGGAGGATACTCTGCCGCCCGCCGACAGCGTGCCCAGGACAAAAGACGCGCCCTGGTACGACTAGTCACGTCGAAGGGGCAGCCGCCACGAACGGGCGCCGCCAGACCCTCTCAGGGTCCGGCGGCGCCTCGGCATTCGACCCGGTCGAGCCCGGGTCTAGTTCTTGGCGATCTGAATCGGGATGCGCCGCGCCGTCGCCGCACCCGACTTTTCGATGCGGACCGTCAGCACGCCTTTGTCGTACTCGGCGGCTATCTTCTCCTCATCGACCGGCGCCGGCAGCGGCACCGTACGCCGGAACGATCCGAAGCGGCGCTCCGCGTGGTAGTAGCCCTCGCGACGCTCCTCCGACTCTTCCTTCTTCTCACCCGACACGGTCAGCGCGTCGCCCAACAGCGAAACATCGATGTCTTTCGGATCGACGCCCGGAAGCTCCACTCGCACCGTGATCGCATCCTCACTCTCGCTCACATCGACGGAGGGTGACCATGCGCCGACCCACGACCCGGTCTGAGCAGGCAACCACCCCTGACCGAGAAACGGCTCGTCGAAGAACCGCTCGAACAGACGGTCAATGTCCGAATGGAAACGACTCAGCGCCGCCTGGCGGGCCGGAAGATCATCCTGCCGGCCACCGCCCTTACCGCGCCAGGGAATCAATCTCGCCAGCAACAATTTCAACACCTCCTTATCAGTCCGTCATACCAGCCGGTCGAGCCGACTCGAACCCTCAACTACGAACTTCTATCTTGCGAGTCTTGGCCTTCTCGGCCTTCGGCAGATGAAGCACGAGCACCCCGTTGGCGTGCTCGGCCGTGATCCGATCGACGTCTATGTTCTCGCTAACCTCGAATACTCGTTGGAAGTCGCCCACCCCGTACTCACGGAGTAGGTAATTCACACCCTCGGGCTGCCGAGGCTCCACTCTCGCATGAATGCTCAGCACACCCTTCTCGACGTTGATCTCGATATCGTCAGACTTCGCGCCCGGCACATCCGCCAGTACCCGCAGCTCCTCCGCCGTCTCGAGAATGTCCACCACGGGCCTGTACTGGAGCACACCTCGCGTCGGCTCCTGCTGGGTGACCTCGCGCCCAGCCTGCTTCTCCATTAGCGTCCCGCTTTCCATAGCTCGCTCTCCTCCTTCTATGACGACACGGCTCGCACTCACTTGGTCAGAGCCTTCACTGAAATCTTCCGCGACTTCGCGCTCGCCGCCTTCGGCAGCATGATCGTCAGCACCCCGTTCTCCAGACGCGCCTCGACCTTGCTCACATCAACCTCGACCGGGAGGCGCACCACACCAGTGAACGTGCCGGTGCCGCGCTCGCGACGGTGATACTTCACACCTTCCTGCTCCTCGCCCCCGCGCTCACCCTTGATCGTCAGCTCATTCCCCGCCACGAGAATCTCCAGATCCTCCATCTTGAGACCCGGTACCTCCGCCTCGGCAAATAGCACCTCCTCGTTCTCCCAGATATTCACCGCCGGGAAACTCCGCTCACGCTGCCGGCCGCGCCGCAACCATGGGTCGTCGCCCAAGAACGCACCGACCACGTCGTCCAGCGCCCGGTCAAGCTCGCCATGCAGCCGGCTCACCGGGAAGCTCCGATTCGCAACCCATCCGTTCATCGTAAGATCTCTCCTTCCGCTATGTGCTCCAGAGCCGAGCCCGATTGCCTCTCTCTCTCGCAAGCCCGGGCTCGCTCTCAATCCGAGTTTCGTGGACCACCCGACCGAGCGAATTTGCAAGCGTCGTGCCAATCGCCGCCGGTTGCCGTGTTGCCAACTCTAAGCGTGACATGTAGTTACAAGCGTCACCCCCGGCAGCTTCCGGGCTCGGTCGGCGACCGCCAAAGTGACAGTAGGGCGCCGCCCGTGGGGTCTGCCCTTCCTGCAAGACTCAGCCACCTTGACGGCCGACCGGCCGCCGCCGTAGGCTAGGCGTTCCACATTTGGAGGAGCGGCTTGCTTGAGCCAGCAACTACTCATCGCCTTGGCGAGCATCGTCACTCTCGGGATCGCGGCCGAGTGGTTGGCGTGGCGGATTCATCTGCCGTCGATCCTGGTTCTGTTGGTGTTCGGTTTCGCCGCCGGGCCGGTGAGTGGGTTCCTGGACCCGGACGCCATGCTGGGCGAGCTGCTCTTCCCGATCGTCTCGATCTCAGTAGCGATCATCCTGTTCGAGGGTGGCATGAGCCTCCGGTTGCGGGAATTGCGACAGATCGGCCATGTAGTACGCAACCTGGTGACCGTGGGCGCGCTGGTGACGTGGGGGCTGGCGGCACTCGCGGGGCATCTGGTGATCGGGCTGGAACTGGAGCCGGCGCTACTCCTGGGCGCGATACTGGTGGTGACGGGTCCGACGGTGATCGTGCCGCTGCTGCGGCACGTGCGGCCGGTACATCAGGTGGGGTCGACGCTGAAGTGGGAAGGTATCCTGATCGATCCTATCGGAGCGGTCCTCGCGGTTCTCGTATTCGAGGCGGTGCTGGCCGGTGAGGTGGAGGCCGCGACGACGGCAGTGCTGCTGGCGCTATCCAGGACCGTGGTCATCGGTGCCGTGCTGGCGGCGCTGGGGGCCGGGCTCCTAGTCCTGCTGATGCATCGTCAGTGGGTTCCCGAGTTTCTGGAGAGTCCGTTGGCGCTGATGGTCGTGGTGGCGACGTTCGCGGGCTCGAACGTGCTGCAGCCGGAGTCGGGACTGCTCACGGCCACCCTGATGGGCGTCGCTGTGGCCAACCAGAAGGTCGTGGGGGTCCGGCACATTCTGGAGTTCAAGGAGAACTTGCGGGTCCTGCTGATCTCGGGCTTGTTCATCCTGCTGGCGGCACGTCTGCAGACGGCGGCTCTGCGACAGATCGGGCTAGCCGAGGTGGGGTTTCTCGCGGCACTCATACTCGTGGTGCGGCCCGCCGCCGTCGCGCTCTCCTCCTTCAGGTCGGAGTTCAATTGGAGGGAGCGTGCCCTTTTGTCGTGGATCGCGCCGCGCGGAATCGTGGCGGCCGCGGTCTCCTCGATCTTCGCACTCGGGCTCGCCGAGGCCGGCTACGCAGGAGCCGATCGCTTGGTGGCGATTACCTTCATGGTGATCATCGCCACGGTAGCCATTTACGGTCTGACCGCCAGCCCGGTGGCCCGTTGGCTCGGCGTCGCCCAGCCCGACCCGCAGGGCGTGCTGATCGTAGGCGCGCATCCTTGGGCACGCGAGATCGCTCGAGAGCTCAAGGACGAAGGGATCCCCGTCCGCCTCGTCGACACGAATTACGCCAACGTCGCGGAAGCCCGCATGGCCGGGCTGCCGGTCTACTATGGCAGCGCGTTGACCGAGGGCACGCTGGACAACATCGAGCTCGAGGGGATCGGCAACTTGCTGGCGCTGACCTCCAACGACGAGGTCAACTCGCTGACCGCCCTCCATTTCAGCGAGATCTTCGGCAGGGACAGGGTTTATCAGCTGCCGCCCGAGCAACTGGCCGACACCAAGAAGCAGGTGCTGTCGCAGCAGCTCCGGGGCCGCTTCCTGTTCGACCCCGACGCCTCGTACTGGCAACTGACGGCCCGGTTCGACGCCGGCGCCGACGTCAAGACCACCAATTTGACGGAAACCTTCGATTTCCAAACATTCAGGGACCGTTACCGTGATGCGATCCCCCTATTCCTTATCGGCGAGGGCGGTCGCCTGACCATCTTCACGGCAGAGGATCCGCCCAAGCCCAGCCGCGGGCAGCGAGTCGTGGCTGTCGTCGAGTCGCTGGAGGGAGCGGCCGAACGCACGGCTCGGCGCTGATCCCCGACCGCAGAGAGACACGAGCGATGAAACTCATCGGTGAGCTGTACCGCCTGCAGGAGGAACGCGGTTACCTACACCCCGACGACCTTGGGGCACTGGCCGAGCGACTGCGCGTTCCGCTCCACCGGGTCGAGGAGGTGGTGTCCTTCTACACGCACTTCCGCACCGAGCCGCCGGCGAAGACGGAGGTCGCCATCTGCCGCGACCTCTCGTGTCACCTGCTGGAGTGCCGGGACTACTGCTCGAAGGTCCGAGGATTGTTGAGCGGCGACGGCACTGTGGATGTGCATGAGGTCTCATGCCTGGGGCGCTGTGAGTTCGCCCCCGCAGCCCTGGTGAATGATGTTCCGGTCGGCCGTGTCAGTCCTGAGGAGCTGGCCTACTACGCACGCGCGCCCGAAAGGCTGCCGCCGGCGCGTAGCGTGCACACGCGTCGCTGGCGCATCGACTACTGCGGCGAAAGCGGGCAGAAGTACTCGGCCTGCGAGCGCTACCGCGACGGCGGGGACGACGCAGCCGCCGAGATCATCGAGACGCTGAAGGCGGCCGGCCTGCGCGGGATGGGCGGCGCCGGTTTCCCGACAGGCCTCAAGTGGGAGCTGGTGCGCAAAGAGCCGGCCACACCGAAGTACGTTATCTGCAACGCGGACGAGAGTGAGCCGGGCGCGTTCAAGGATCGTGTGATCCACGAAGAGCTGCCTCACCTGGTGATCGAGGGGATGTGTCTCGCCGCGCTGGTCGCCGGGGCGAAGCAGGGATACATCTACGTGCGCAACGAGTACGAGCCGGAGCGGCGAGCGATGCAGCTGGCACTCGACGACGCGCGGGCGCGCGGCGTGCTGGGTGAGCACTTCGACGTCGAGATCTTCGTTTCGCCCGGCGGTTACATACTCGGCGAGGAGACCGCGCTGCTCGAAGCACTGGAGGACCGGCGCGGCGAGCCGCGCAACAAGCCGCCCTATCCGGGCCAAAAGGGGTTGTGGGGTCGACCCACGGTGGTCAACAACGTCGAGACGCTCGCCCTCGTCCCTGCCATCCTGAGAAACGGCGCCGATTGGTGGAAGGCGCAGGGTGTTAGGGGTCACTCCGGCCTCAAGTTCATCGGCGTCTCGGGTCACGTGGAGAACCCGGGCGTCTTCGAGATTCACATGGGGACGACGGTGGCGGAGTTGATCGAGCGGGCCGGCGGAGTAAAGGACGGCAAGGCGCTCAAGGCATTCGCACCGGGCGGGGCGAGCTCGAACTTCTTACCTGCGGAGAAGGCCGACACGGAGATCGACTTCGAGACAATCGCCGACGCCGGCAGCATGCTGGGCGCCGCCGCCCTGGTCGTCATGGCGGAGGGCACCGACATGATCAAGGCGGCGACGAACGTCACACGGTTCTTCCGCAACGAGTCGTGCGGCAAGTGCGTACCGTGCCGCACCGGCATCGAGAAGGTCGTCGCCATGCTGGACGCGATAATGGCCCGTGCGGGAGACGGCAAGCTCCGCGACATCCTCCCGACTCTGGAAGAGACGTTGGCCGAGACCTCGATCTGCGGGCTGGGCCAGGTGGCACTGGGGCCGATTAGCTCCGCGTTGAAGTACTGGGACGATGAACTGGACGCCTACCTTGCGAAGTCGCAGGGCCGGTGACCGGCGAGGAGACCGATGATCAAGAAGGCGGAGACCAATCGAACCGTGAACCTGACGATCGACGGTCGCCAGGTCACGGTACCGGCAGGTACGACGATCTGGGATGCGGCGAGCGAGGTCGGGATCGAGATCCCCGGCCTTTGCCACGATCCGCGACTCCGGCCCATCGGCGTCTGCCGCATCTGCGTCGTCGACGTCGGTGAGCGCGTACTGGCAGCGGCCTGTGTGCGCGAGGTGGCCGACGGTATGAACGTGCAGACGAGCTCCGAGAAGGTGGACCGTTGCCGCAGGACGCTCACCGAGCTTCTGATGTCCGATTATCCCGCGGAATCGCTGCGAGAGCAGAAGACCGGTGACGACGCGCTGCTCGCGCTCGCCCGCGCCTACGGAATCGAGCCGGCGGCGATCGAGCTGCCCGCCGGCGACGGGCGACCCCAGGACCTCTCGTCGCCGGTCATCGACGTGGATCATGCCGCCTGCATCCTCTGCGACCGCTGCATCCGCGCCTGCGACGAGGTCCAGCACAACGACGTCATCGGGCGTACCGGCAAAGGTTACAGGTCAAGGATCGCTTTCGACCTCGACGTGCCGATGGGCGACAGCACCTGCGTCGCCTGTGGTGAGTGCGCCGCCGTTTGCCCCACCGGGGCGCTCACCGACAAGAGACTCATGGTACCGATCCAACCGCGGGGAGAGCTGCAGAGCGTCGAATCGGTCTGTCCGTACTGTGGCGTCGGCTGCGCCATCACCTACCACGTGGACCGAGACGCCAACGCCGTCGTGTTCGCCGAGGGGCGCGAGAGCCCCGCCAGCGACTCGCGCCTCTGTGTGAAGGGGCGCTACGGCTTCGACTACGCGAAGCATCCGCAACGCCTGACGGTCCCACTGATACGTAGGGACAATTTCTATCCGAAGGGCCCACTCTCCTCCGACGTGAAAGGCGAACGGCGCAGAAAGCTGGGCGGCCTGGTGGACTACGACGAGGTGATGCCGGCCTTCCGCGAGGCGACCTGGGAGGAGGCCTTGGACTTGGCCGCCAGCCGCTTGCGCGAGATAAGGGAGAAGGACGGTCCTTCGGCGCTGGCCGGGTTCGGCTCGGCGAAGTGCAGCAACGAGGAGGGCTATCTCTTTCAGAAGCTGGTGCGCGCAGTATTCGGGACGAACAACGTGGATCACTGTACACGCCTGTGTCACGCATCATCGGTGGCAGCTCTGCTCGAGACGATCGGGTCGGGCGCGGTCACCAATGTCTTTGCCGACGTACACAACGCCGATGTCGCCGTGGTGACGGGCAGCAATACGACGGTGAACCACCCGGTGGCGGCGACGTTCATCAAGGACGCTGCAGCGAAGGGGACGACACTCATCGTGATCGACTCGCGCGAGACCGGGATCGCCAGGCATGCGCACCACTTCCTGCACATCAGAGCCGGATCAGACGTAGCGCTGTACAACGCGATGATGCACGTGCTGATCGAGGAAGACCTCATCAATCACGCTTACATCCGCGACTACGCCGAGGGTTTCGACGGGCTGCGCGAGCTGGTGAACAGGTACACACCGGAGATGGCGCAAGAGATCTGTGGCATCTCGGCCGACCGGATCAGGGAGGTCGCCCGTGTGTTCGGACGCGCTGACGCGGCTCTGATCTTCTGGGGGATGGGCATCTCTCAGCATTCGCACGGCACCGACAACGCCCGCTGCCTGATCTCGCTGGCCCTGCTCACCGGCAATGTGGGTCGCCCGGGGACCGGCCTTCACCCGTTGCGCGGGCAGAACAACGTGCAGGGCGCCTCGGACGCCGGTCTGATCCCGATGGTCTACCCGGACTATCAGCGGGTAGCGAGCTCGGCGTCGAGGAAGAAGTTCGAGGAGGCGTGGGGCGTGACGCTCGACCCGAACCCGGGGCTCACCGTCGTCGAGATCATCAACGGTGCACTGGCCGGGCAGATCAAGGGCATGTACATGATGGGCGAGAACCCCTTCCTGTCGGACCCCAACGCGAACAAGGTCCGGAAGGCGCTCGCCAACCTCGAGTTCCTCTGCTCGCAGGACATCTTCCTCACCGAGACGGCCGAGTTCGCCGACGTCATCCTGCCGGCGACCTCTTTCTTCGAGAAGCAGGGGACCTACACGAACTCGGATCGCCGCGTCCAGGTCGGGCAGAAGGTGATCGAGCCGCCCGGTCAGGCGCGCCTCGACTGGGAGCTGGTCTGTGAGATCGCGACGCGGATGGGCTATCCGATGAGCTACGGCGGCGCCGACGAGATCTTCGCCGAGTTCACCTCACTGGCGCCCAGTTATTCGGGCCTCGACTACGAGAACCTGCGGCCTGTGGGCAAACTGTGGCCCTGCCCCGATCCGGCGACGGGCGATGGTCTGCAGTTGCTGTTCGGCGACGGGTTCCCCACCGCGAGTGGCCGCGGCAAGTTCGTGCCCGTCGACTACCAGCCGGCGGCAGAGCTGCCCGACGACGAGTACCCCTTCATCCTGGCCACCGGCAGGCTGCTCGAGCACTGGCATACCGGGACGATGACGCGCAGGTCCAAGGCCCTCGACGCCATCGAGCCGGAGGCGACATGCCAGATGAACCCGGACGACCTAGCCGACTTGGGTATCGATCCGGACGGCTACGTGACGCTGAGCACGCGGCGCGGGTCGATCACGCTGCGGGCGCGGAGCACGCCCGGCGTGGCGCGAGGAAACGTCTTCGCTCCGTTCCACTTCCGCGAGGCTCCGGCCAACATGCTCACAAACGACGTGCTGGACCCCTTCGGGAAGATCCCGGAGTACAAGTTCTGCGCGGTGAAGGTGGAGAAGGCCGAGCCGCCCGCCTGAACGAACCGTGCCGCAACCGCGACCTACTCGATCTCGGCAGCCTGGCCAGGGCGGCGCGCGCCGAACCGGATCTCCACTGGGTAGCCGGCGGCGAACTCGGAGAATCTGCCGGGCGACATCGCCCAGATGCTCGACCGCGCTCCGCCGGCCATCGCCTGCAGGACCTCGACCTCGCGCCGCAGCCCGTCGTCCCCCGAGATGTCCTCGGCGAAGGTCGCGGCCAGCGCGCGCAGGCGGTCCCGAAGGGTCCGCGGCTCGATCTCCACGACAGCATCTCCTTCGAACCCCGGCTGCACGAACTGCTGCCACCAGCCGTATTCCTCGTCGGGCAACTCATTACCCCGGGTCAGGATGAGACCCGCCAATTCGCTGGTCAGGTTATGCACACGGAACGCCGGGCCCTCTCGCGTGGCAAAGCTGAGGCTGAGCCGCTTGACCCCGGCATCCTCGACCAGCGCCTGGAGGTCCCTCCGCATCTCACCCTCGTCCAGATACGCGTTCACCGCCATGCTGCCCTGCAGGCTCCGCAACTCTATCGAGTAGCGATACCAGCCGGAAGCGGGGCCCGTGGAGTAGTAGGCCGACTCATCAACGAGATACTGCGGGAAGAGCTCTATCCCGTCTTTCGTTCGAACGATCTTCCCTGTCTCGACCGCGAATTCCCTCCGCCGGGCTGCAGTCTCCCCGAAGCGCAGGCGAAGGGCGACCACAAGGGCGGCCAACAGAGTTCCGGCGGGTGCGAATGACAGGCCGACGTAACCGAACGGACCCCGGGCGGCGAAGCACGCTCCTGTCGAGATCAGCACCGCCCACGGCCAGACATTGCAGCCGTTGACGGAGGCGGAAGAGACCGAGTTCTCCCGACCCAGCACCGCTACGAACAGGTCCACCAGATAGTGCAGCGTGAACAGGCTGACCAGCGCACTGAGCAGAAAGGCGATAGCGAGATAGACCACCGTTCGCCTACGCCACAGTGGCTTAGTACCGGAAGACCGCCGCAACCGGGCTCCGCGCGTCCGGGACTTCGGTCGGGCTGACCGCGTAGACGTCTCCGGCGTGCGCCAGCGTCAGCACCGCGGCAAGGTCCAGCAGGTCCTGGTCACCCGGCTGCCGATCCTCGTGTAGCTCCAGTTCGCCGGCAGCCGCCTCGAACGCGCCCCAGCGCTGCACACCCACCGCAACGAAGAGCGAGTCAACACGACCTTGAAAGGCCGACGGTACGATCCTCTTCAGATCGGCCGATGTCTTGCCCGTCCCGGCCAATTCCCGGTATTTCGCAGACGCCCGCGCCTGCACTGTGGCGAAATGCGGCTCCAAAATGGCCCAGGCCTCGTCATGAAGCTCCCGAGCCGACAGCCCATCGGGATTACCGATGATCCCTTCGTCCATCAGCTGGGCGTAGGTGCTCGCCTCGCGGTAGATGGGCAGTAGATAGTCGACACCGGCCACGACCAGCGGGATGCGCTCCGCGGACATCAACTCCTGCAGCCCCCGATCGACCCGCTTGAAATAGCGGAGCAGATCCTTCTTGTGCTCCGACTCGTCACCCGCCGAGCCGTGGCCGTGGAAGATCGCCGACCCTCCCCGCCCGGCGGTGTGGTATTGCAGTTGTCTCTCTCGCTCCTCGTCGCCCAAGGCCTCGGAGAGGCTCGTCGGCGCATCCTCCAAGTTCACCTCATCGATGCTGTGCCGCGTCCCGAGCAGCAGGCGAACCTGCTTCTGACTCACGGCCAGGACGTAGAAGCGTCCGTCGCCGCTGAGTAGTGGCAGCAACGGCTTCACGTGGAATCGATCGGTGACCACGACGAGCTCGGCGAAGCTGACCGGCAGCCGATAGCTGCGAAACGTTTCCGGTGAAGCGAACACGGCGAGCCCATCACTCTGATGCTGCCAGAACATCTTGTCGCCCAGTAGCCTCCGCGCCGGCTCGAGGATCCTCTCGGCGTCGGCACGACGCAGCCCGTTCTTGCGGAGTCGCTCTTCCGACTGCCTGAGCAGGTTCTTCAGCCGGATAGGATCCTGCTGCGTCTCGGGGCCTAGCCGATGGGTGGGCAGGTATATCGAGACGCACAGGTCGCCGCGCTCATCGATGAGCGTGCCTATTTCCACTCTGTTCAGGATATCCATCTCGACCTCTCGCTAGCACGCGGCTTGTGGCGGGCCTGGACTGAGACCGGGCGTTCTCGGCACCGATTGTCAAGATACCATCCTTCGTCACGCACGCCACGGGACCTGGGAACTAGGGACTCTGGAGTTCTGGGAGTTGCGCTTTGGAGCGCCGGCAGTCCGCGGAATCCGTGGTATTGGGGAACTGGGGATCTCGGGATCCCCTGATTCGCGGAATCCACGGATTCCACGGATGCCTCGGATTCCTATTCGCCATCGCCGATCCCCCGGTCGAGGAGTCACGAATAGCGGAATTCCGAATTCCGCGAATCCCCGCCCTGAATCCCCTAGGCCCGCGGGGCCGTAGTGCTCAGTAGGGGCAGGCAGTATAATACTCAGTGAGGACCGGAGCCGATGTTCATGATTGAGCTAATCCTCGCCGGCGGCGTAGCCTACGGCGGTTACAAGTACACGAAGAAGTTCGTGGTCAAGAAGCTGCGGTTCGTGCCGAAGGCCCGGCGCGGAGTCGCGCCCTGGCTGGCCGGGGCGGGCGCGCTCATCCTGGCGGCTCCCGTCGCCGCAGCCCTACCACTGATCACCGGGTTCACCGCCGCGGCGTTCGGCGCCAGTGTTGCCGGCGGTGTGGCCTCCGGCAACAAGGAAATCGAGAAGACCAACATCTGGGGCGACCGCCGCTGAGGGTCGGCCCCGAGCACTGATTACTTCACTCTGCTACGTACAAGGCCGCCGCGCTCGGCGAGCGCGGCGGCCGTCACATCTTTCAACCGGTTTGGGCGCGCTCCCCCTGAATCCAGCGCTGCGCCAACCCGAAGGCGCCGGCGACGAGCGCCATCAGCAGGACGCCGTAGGCGGCGGCCGCGCCGAGATCGAAGTCCCTGAGCTGCGAGAGGATCTCGATCGAGATGGGCCGAGTGCGGTGCGTGTAGAGAACGATCGATGCGACGAACTCGCCGAGCCCCGTGACGAAGGCGAGGGCTGCACCGGCGGCGAGCGCGGGCAGCAGCGCCGGGATCGTGATGCGCCGCAGCGTACGCCATGGGCCAGCGCCCAAAGACGATGCGGCCTCTTCGAGGCTGGGGTCGAGTTGGCGGAATCCCGCCAGCACCGCCCGTCCGGTCAACGGCAGGACGCGGAGCGCGTACGCCATCACCAGGATCCAGGCCGTGCCGACCAGCACGAACCGTCCGGCCCAGGGCTGATTGACGCTGAAGGTCGTCGCCAGCGCGATGGCCAGCACCGTGCCGGGCAGCGCCCACGGCAAAGCCAGAATCCCTTCCAAGAGGCGACGACCTGGTACACGCCAGCTGACCACGAGCCGACCGACAGCGAGGGCGACGGCGATCGCGATGACCGTCGCGCCACCGGCCATCAGTAGCGAGTTCACGATAGGCCGGAACGTCCGCGCCTCGGCGAAGAGCTGGGCGTAGTTCTCCAGCGAGTAACGCGGCGGCAGCGTCTGCACCGTCCAGGTACCGTCGGGTACCAGCGAGACCAGCAGCAGCGTGAGGTGGGGCAGAATCAGCAAAAGCACGCCGGCCCCGGCGGCCGCTGGCAAGCCGATCGCCGCCCAACGTGACTTGACCGGTACCCGCAGCGGTGCCGAGCCTTTGCCGGGCGCGACGTACTCGCGCGCGCCCTCCCAGCGGGCCAGCGGCCAGAGCACGAGCAGCGAGACCGCTGCCAGCATCACCGTCTCGACCATCGCCATCACGGTCTCACCCTGGAGCTTGCTGTTGAAGATCTGGGTGGTCATCACTCGAAAGCCGCCGCCCAGGACATAAGGCGCACTGAACGATGCCATGGAGGTCATGAAGGTGAGTAGCGACGCGCCGGCCAGCGTTGGCGCGAGCAGCGGCAGAGTCACACGGCGGAAGGTGCGGGCCCGGCCCGCGCCGAGCGAGGCCGCAGCCTCGAGCACCGCCGGATCGAGCCGCGCCAGCCCGGCCAGGGTGAACAGGTAGAAGTAGACGTACATCGAGTAGGCGTGCACGGCGAGGATCGCCCCGGAGCCGCGTAGTCGCCAGGGCGGCGACTCCAAACCGAGAGCGTCCTGCACGAGCCGGGTCGCGATGCCGCTCTCGCCGTACAAGAAGAGAATCGCGATGACGCCCACCAGCGGCGGCAAGAGGACCGGCATGGCCGCCAGGCCACCGAGCAGTCGCCGGCCAGGGAACTCATAGCGGGCAAACACCAGGGCGAGCGGTACTCCAATCAGCGCAGAGAAGAGCACCGTGAGGGCGGAGATCCAGAAGCTGGACCAGAGGGCGCGCAGCTCCGAGGCGGTGCCCACGAACGCCGCATAGTAACGCAGCGTGAAGCCCTCGGCACCGCGCAGACTGCCGGCCAGGACCACCAGGTTCGGGTAGACCACAGCCCAGAACAGGACCACGAAGATCGCGACGACAAGGAGTCGGTCCTTCGGTCCCAGCCGCTTACCGTCGCCGCCCCCGCTAATCATCGGTCCCCTCGGTCCGCCTGCACGGTGAAGGCGAAGAGGCCGGCGGGCGCGGAGCGTGGTACGACACCGACGACCTCGCCGGTCTGCGCCGGATCGACACCGCCCTGGATCTCGAGCTCGCCGCCCTCCACCCTCACCGTGTAGACGTAGACCGAGCCAGCGAATCGCCGGTCGCTCACCTCACCACGCAGCGCTCCATCTTCATCGGGAGCGGCGAAGGCGAGCGCCTCGGGCCGCGCCAACACCTTCACCTGCGTGCCCGGCTCGGGCGGGCCACTAGCGGAAGGCATCAGCGCCTTCCAGACCGCACCACCAGCCAGGCGACAGCTCACGATTCCACCCTCGTATATCCTCTCTACACGACCCGTCACCGCCGCTGCCCGACCCAGGAACGTGGCGACGAACTCGCTGGCCGGCCTGTGGTACAGCTCCTCCGCAGGACCGAGTTGCTCGAGTCGCCCCTCGCGCATGACCGCGATCCGGTCACTCAGATCGAACGCCTCTTCCTGGTCGTGCGTTACGTACACCGTCGTGATACCGATCTCCTTGACCACGCCCCGCAGCTCACGCCGCGTCTGTTCGCGTAGCGCCGCGTCCAGATTGGAGAGCGGCTCATCCAGCAGTAGCACCTGCGGCTGCGGGGCGAGCGCCCGCGCCAGGGCGACCCGTTGCTGTTGGCCGCCTGACAACGAGCCGATCGAGCGCGCACCAGCCCCGGGTAGACGTACCAGGTCGAGGGCATGCGCCACTCGCTCGCCGATCTCCGTTCGCGTGAGACCGGCGGTCTCGAGTCCGAACGCCACGTTCGACCCCACGCTCATGTGCGGGAAGAGCGCGTAGTGCTGGAAGACCATGCCGAACCCGCGCCTCTGTGGCGGCAGCCGCGTCACATCGCGCCCGCGTAGCACCACACGCCCCGAGTCGGGCGTCTCGAAACCGGCGACCATGCGGAGCGTCGTGGTCTTGCCGCAACCGCTCGGGCCCAGCAAGGTGACGATCTCATGCTCGCCGACCGCGAGCGACAGCTCGTGTACCGCGGGCGAGCCCGTGAACATCCGGGTGAGAGAATCCAGCTCGAGCAAGGCGCGCATCAACCGCCACCGCGGATGTGCGCGTCCCAATACCTCATCCACTCGCGACCGCGCGCTTCCAGTAGATCCCAATCGAGATCCATCGGCCGAAGCTCCTCGTTGACCCGGATCAGCCACTCGGGAAGTGAGTCGATCGGCAAGTCCGTGCGCGTCGGGTTGCGGTAGGCGCTCCTCACGGCGAGCAGCTGGCCTTCGACAGAGCCGACGAACTCGACAAAGGCCTGAGCCAACTCTCGGTCATCGGCGCCCTTCACGATGGCGATCGCGTCCACCGAGACCGGCGTACCGCTCGCTGGGAGCGTATAGTCGAGCGGGAAGCCCTGCGCCTGCACGCGAAGCACATCCGGCAGGTTCCACAGCGTCACCAGACCTTCCTGCCTTACCAGCTTCTGATAGAGGATGGCCGGGTTGAGCACGTACTCCTTCGTCTGCGCGTCCAGTCGGCGCAGCCACTCGTAGCCCGCCGCCGTGTCGCCGGTCGCCTGCAGACCGCGATACACGATCATCTCGAAGATCATCCGCATCGTACCGCTCGGCATCGGATCCCTGACCAGTACGCGCCCCTCCCAGCGTGGGTCGAGCACCTCATCCCAATCCGCGGGCGCCTCGTCGCTGGCGATCGCATCGCTGTTGTACGTTATCACCGCCGGCGTCAGATAGACGCCGAAGTAGAGATCGTCCGGCCCGCGCGCCTCGGGCAGCACCGAATCCGCCCAGCGAGGACGATACGGCTCAAGCAGGCCCTCAGCCGCCGCCCGAGCGAACAGCTCCTCAGTGCCGCCGTACCAGATATCCGCCTGCGGGTTCGCCCGCTCGGAGCGGATCCGGTCAAGCACCTCCTGCGAGCCCATGTCCACCCACTGGACCTCCGCACCGGGGTTCGCGGCCTCGAACGCCGCTTTGAAGATCTCGAGTTGATCCCGGCCGTGCGGCGAATAGACCGTCAGCACGCCCTCCGGCTCAGAACAGCCGGCCGCCCCCAGGCAAGTGAAAATCAACAGGGTCAGTGAAGCGCTGCGCATCATCCACCCAGGCTCAACAGGTTGGCCAGCAAGCGATAGGCGCCTGGAACGCCTGCCGGCAGCTGCCTGAACAACGAGAGGCCCGTGTACACGTACACGCCGTCACCCAAGGGGGCCACGAGCAGGGCGCCGTGTTTCGGTTCCTCGCCGGGATCCGCGCTCCCTAGCAGCGGCTGATAGCGTGCATCCCACTCGTAGGGGAAGTAGAGGCCGCGCTCCTGGACCCAGCCGTCGAAGTCGTGCGGCCCGATCCGATTGGGCCGGCTCAGCGCAGGATGATCCGGCGCCAGCAGCGTTACGGGCGCCGACTCGTCGGTCACGCGATCGTGCGGCCGGCGCGCCTGCAGCGGGTAGGGCGCATAGCCGCCGTTGAAGTAGGTGTACTGCTGGTACTGCGAGATCAGCGTGCCGCCGGCGCGCGCCCAGTCGAGGAGCCGCTCGTTGTTCGCCGGCAGTGCGGGATTCGTCTCGTAGGTGCGGATGCCCAAAACGATTACATCGTAGACGGATAGATCGCCGGCGGCGACGACGCGGTCATCCAGGACGTCGACCGTCAGGCCGAGCGCCGCGATCGCGTCGGCGACCGCGTCGCCGGCACCGGGCACGTAGCCGATCCGCAGATCCTCATCGACGTAAAGCTCGAACGCCTCGATGCGCGCCCGCGCCTCGCCGAACAGAAGGCTCCGGCGGATGTGAGGGTAATCGACGATCGAGTAGCCCTCTCGATAGCCGCGCCCATCGTCCGTCTCGGCTACCGCCGACACGAAGTAGGACCCGGCCTCCAGGCCCGGCGGCATCCTCAGGTCGAACTCAACGGTCGCCGCGGAGCCCGGCGCGCTCAAACTGAACGCTGCGTCTGCCGGCGCGACATGCCAGGCCGCCGGCGCCTCGAGCCGCACACGACCCGTGACCCCGCCGGGCGCCTCGCCACGCAGCCTGACGGTGAAGCTCGGGCCGCCATCCCGGTCCAGCGGCCAGACTGTAGTGCCCGGCTCGAGCTGCAGGCCGACGGCAGGCACTATTAGAAGCGACCGCCGGACCTCGCCGCGCGCCTGATCGGCAAACCGATAGACCGCCTCGACATCCCGTGTGACCATTTGACCGGCGATCTCGACCTCGATCTGCACGCTTGCCACCGGCTCGCCCAGCGGCGTGCCGCGCTCCAGCGAGGCTGCCGGCCAACCGTAGAACCCGGCGGCCCGCGGAACCCGCAGGAAATAGGGCCGAGACGGCGGTGCGTCGGCGGGGATCGCCGCCTGAAAGCGATGCCGTACGAGGGTCGCAGGCGACACGGTAAAAGGCGGCCCATCCTGAGCGCCTGCCGGGGTGTACAGCGTGATGCGACGGACCTCCACCGTGCCCGCTCCCGCGTTCCAGACCTCGACGTCGATCTCCAAGCTCTGGCCAGGGACGACGAGATCGTCATCGGTAAATGCCTCGACGATGACGCCCGCTGCAGCCAACAGCGCCGACCCCAGCCGTCGGTCCTCGTCACCCAGCGCGGTGCGAAGCCGTTCCCTCTCGGCACCGCCCTGCCCCGCCAGCTCGACGGCGCGACGCAGCAGTCCCAGAGCGTCGCTCAGGTGCGGTACGACGCTCGCCGTTCGCACCCCGCCCATAGCGGCACGCGCCCGATCCAGCCGCTGCGCGTAGTCAGCGAGCGTCCCGGCGAGCTCATCACGCAGCTCGCCCGGCGCAATCTTCTCCAGCATGCCGGCGAGGGTCGTGTCGACACCGTCGAACAGGGAGCCAGCCGCCGCGTCCCGCGCCACCGGCACCCTGCTGTGCAGGAGTTTCAGGGCC
The DNA here is from genome assembly GCA_050050535.1 of Gemmatimonadales bacterium. GTDB lineage: Bacteria > Gemmatimonadota > Gemmatimonadetes > Palauibacterales > KS3-K002. Next base: position 49,313 of record JASFTY010000001.1, read on the forward strand.
GTCCGCTGTGGGCCCAGCGCCTCGATGCGACCCATATCCTGAGAGCGGTGCAGGCTCCGAGCGGCCATGGCGATCTGGTAGTAGGAACGGCCGTAGAGTGGGTCGAGTGTGCCGGTCTCCACTTGCAGAGTGGCGGCCGCCCGATCGAGCCGCGACGAGCGGTACAGCTTCAGCGGCGTCCACGGCTGGAGGCCCTCGGCGAGCTGGCCGGGAAACCGCCGGGGATCGCCGGCGGCGTCATACGCTTCGCGCGCCAGCATCCCGGCCACCTGGTGCTGGCCGTGCCCGTCGCGCGGTGTCCCGCTGAAGATCGAGACGACGATCTGCGGCCGGAACCGGCGGACGACCGCGATGACGTCGGCGAGCAACGAGTCTCTGGGCCAAAACCGGAGGGTCTCTTCCGCCGACTTGGAGTACCCGAAGTCGTAGGCTCGTGTGAAGAACTGGCTAGCGCCGTCCAGCTCGCGAGCGGCCAGCAGCTCGCCGGTTCTCAGAAGACCGAGCCCCACGCCCAGCTCGGCGCCGATCAGATTCTGACCGCCTTCACCACGAGTCAACGACAGGTAGGCGGCATCGGCGCCGAGGCCACGCGCGAGCCAGGTGAGAAGCGCCGTATCCTCGTCGTCGGGATGGGCGCCGATGACGAGAACCCGCTTCACGCTACCCAGGCCGCGCAGCGCCCGCGCCACACCCACCACTCCGCGCTGCGGATCGACCGCCTGTTGTGCCGCCGCGGGCACTGGGAGTGTGATCGAAGGGCAAAGCACCAGCAGTAGCACCAGGACCGTCATCCCGGCACGCCCGGAGCCGCCGCTGCTAACCGCACCGACGTGAGTCATGGTCCGTGAAACTATCCGGCCCCGGCAGACCAGGCCAGCCGGTATGCCTCCGTCTGCCTTGTGTTCGGTCCGCGCCGCACGTAGCATCCGCTCCGGAGAACCGTGCCCCTGCACCCACGGCACCCTCACGATGAGCCGACTTGAAGATGCCACCCCCCACGCGCCGCTCTATCGCCGCCACGATCATCCTCCTGGCTCTCTCGATAACGCATCTGGCCTACGCACCACTCGCCGAGCTGCGTCAGATGCCCATTCTGCCGCCCGCTCTGATCCTTGGCGTGCTACTGGGCGGCGGCTACGCCTACGCGGCCCGGCTGGCGAGCAGGGGCAGGGGCTTCAAGGTCGCCATCAACCTGATCGTCGGCGAGGACCTGGGTGTGCTGATGGCGGGTCTCATGCTCGGCTACCCGTGGGGCGAATACCTGCGGCCGGGCACACTCCCCCTGCTGGGCCTGCAGTTCGCCCTCACGTTGCCGGAGATCTGGCGGCGTCAGGAGTCGGGCCAGCCGATCGTGGCGCCCGCTAGGCTCGCCTGGTTCGTCCTCGCCTACGCCTTCGCCTTCGCCGGTTACGTCGCCTTCAAGCCTCAGGGACTGTGGCAGGTGGGTCTGCCCTCGCCGTGACGCCGCGCCCCACAGGCCGCAACCGCAAGTCCTCCAAGAGGCTAACTGGCCCAGATTTCGCCACAATATTAGCTTTGTCACCGTCGAGGTCTCTTGTCGACCGGGGTGCCTCTGTGCTGGGGGAGGGGTCATGCTGGGAACATTGAATGCAGTCCAAAACTCGTCGGGCGGCCTGGCGCTCATGGGTTACCTCTTGTTGGGCCTCGCCATCATCGTCATCGGTGGCGCCATTCTGCTGGCGCTCTTCCGGAGGTCGACGGTCAGTCGTCGCGACCCGGAAGCCGAACGAATCGACAGCTTGAAGGACCAGATTATCTGGCGGGCGTTGGGCCAGGGGAGCTTGATCACAGCTGCGGAGGCCGCCGCTCAATCAGGCTTGAGCGAGGCGGATGCGGAGATGGCCCTGATGGCCCTGGTATCTGACGGGCGAGCGGTGGCGGAGGCGAACGAGTCGGGTGGGATCGTCTACCGCATCGAGGCGCCTGCCGCGGGCAGCGGCGGCTCGTGATTGTCCAGCGCCGAGTTCCCCAGGCGGCTGCTGAGGTGGACTCAGCAGCCGATATCAAAGAGATTAGGTAGAGCCCATTACCCCCGCCGCTACGTAGTCGGGAAGCCTTCGCTTCACCAAGAGGCAGGAGACGTGGGAGGATGATGTCCGACCCCACCTCGGTCGATCGGACCACGGTGGATGAACTGACCGGGAAGCTCGTTCTGCTCATCGATGAGAATCGAGCCTGGCGGGAGACCGATCTGATGCATCGGCAACTCGCCGCCAAGGTCAAGACCTACGTCCGTTATGCCCGCAGCCCGAAGTTCGTCGCAGATCACGGCCGGCAGGCGCAGGGCGCGATCGTTCGAGTCGTTACGGCCCAGCCACCCGGCGACGTCTCCCTCAGCTTCTTCGAGCGCGTGGCGTACGAGCTCAGCAAACACGGCCTCCAGTTCGAGCACCAGGTTGGCGAAGACGGTGTCCCCGTCACTGTAACACCGAGCGCCGACGCGACCGCTCCGCCGCCCCAGCCGCGCAAGGCGCCGCCTGCAGCCGGGCCCGCCCGGGCACCGACGCGCGCAGCACCGCCGCCGGCCGCGCCGCCGCCCCCGGCCCCAGCCGCTCCGCAGCCGGGGCCACCTGTGACGCCGCCCGCTCCGCCTCCGCGCCCCGCGCCGCCGCCACCAACCCCGCAGAAGCCGGCCGCCGCGCCGCCAACCCCGGAGAAGCCGGCCGCCGCGCCGCCAACCCCGCAGAAGCCGGCCGCCGCGCCGCCGCCGCCACCGCCGCCGCCCCCCCCGACCCCAGAGGTGCCGCCAGCACAGGCGCCGCCCGACCCCTGGGCGGAGGACGAAGCTGCGGAACCGGCTCGGCCACAGCCGCCACCGCCGACGGCGCCGGACCCCCTCGAAGCGCACGAGCCGGCGGGTTTCGATTTCGAGCCTGCTGAACCGGCAGGGATCGACTTCGAGCCGGCTTTTCCCGAGGAGCCGGAAGGACGCGAGACCGGCGCCGAGCCACCTGCCAGCGAGCTGGAACGGCTGATCGAAGACGACGCCGAGGAGATAGAGTTCGTTGGCGCGCAGGAGGATCCGGCGCCGGTCGCCAGCGCACCTACTCCGGGACCTGGGGCAGCCGGAGAATCGAAACCTCCGCGGTTCTTCCCGGAGGAGGAGTTCGGGCGAGCCCTGCCGGACGTGGACGAGGTCGACGCGGCCCTGGGGATCGACGCCGAAGCGACAACGGCCGTTATCGAGACGGCGTCCGGCCAGCAGATCCGGCTCGATGAGCCGAGCGCGCTGGATGCAGCGCTCGCCGCACCGATCCCGGAAGAGCCACGCCCCAGCCTGCTCCGCGCCGTCGGCGCGGCGATCGCGGCGGCGTTCGCCGGCGCGATCATCTGGGTGCTGCTGGCGATACCGGCGGCCACCGGCGCCAGCCCCCTGGCGATCGCCATTGCCGTCATGGTCGGCTTCGGTGTGAGGCTGCGCGGCGGTGGGCACACGACGGGATTCCGCGTCGTGGGGATCCTCGGCACACTGCTCGGTTCGGCGCTCGGTTCGGTCGGCGCGGCCGTGGCGCTCAGCGCGATGGAGACCGGGACGCAGCTCCCGGGTGTCGTGGAAATCTTGTCGGACCCCAACGCCGTGCTCGCCGTCTGGACCGATCGCTACGGTCCCCTCGACCTCATATCACTGCTCTTCGCGGGCTATTTCGCTTTCCGGATCTCCGCCTCAAAGCCCAGCTGACGAGGTGCAGGGAGACGGCACGATTCCTTGCGCTAGAGCGCGTTTCCAGTATCTTGCCGAATGCTGGACCCCCCTCAAACCAGCCGCGGGGTGCGCGGTGATTCTGTCCTCAGTTGTAGCGATTCCTATATCGAGATGTAGGTCTACGCTTCGGACCTACCAGGCGACATCGTGCTTCACAGGGAGGTAAGCGTGAGAATCACGACGCATCACTGGCTGACGCGCTTCGCAGCGATCGCGCTCGCGCTGTCGCTCGCGGCGGCATGCCAGGACGAGTCCACCGGCCCCACTCTGGAGGAGGTCGATCCGGAGGGTATGGCCGCGTCCATCGGGGACATCGTGGGCTCGCTCACCGGCAACGCCGAGCTCCAGAGTTACAACCAGATGAGCGAGTTCATCGGGTTGGCGCTGGGAGGCGGCGCGGCCCCGACGTTCGACTTCGCGGAGGGGCAGGGTCTGCAGCAGGGGCTCGGTACTTTCTCGCGGCGGCTCGCGGCCTGCTCGATCCAGGAGCCGACTGCGGCACTGGCCGGGCCGATCATCGACAGCGAGTGGGCGGGCACCGTCTTCGTCTGGGGTGGGGACGGCTACGTTCCGGGTGACGAGCCCAACCCGTTCGACGAGGGGGTCGATGCCGTCCGCTTCATCTTATACGCGATCGACCCGATCGAAGGGCCGATCGTGGAGTTGCCGGTCGGCCACGTCGACTTCATCGACGAGAGCGTCGAGGGTCAGGGCAACACGTTGCGGGTAGTCGTTACACCGATCGGACGTGATCCGATAGTGAACTACGCCGTGACCTGTGAGCTCGTCGGGTTCGCCGTCGAGGTCGCGGGCACGGGATTCATCAGCGACGGCGTTACGCAGATTAACCTGGACCTTTACCTGGCCGTCACTCAGTCCGGTGCCGTATCGATGGATTTCACCCTCGATGTGCCGTCAGCGAACCTGGAGATCCGATTCTCGGCCGAGGCTGATAGCTTCGACGCCTTCGACGAGGGCGGCACCTTCGACGCCATGTTCTCGATAAGCCGGAACAACGCAGTCCGCTTCGACGTGAGCGCTGTAGACGACGTGCTGGACGGCGTCGTGCGGTTCTGCGATGCCGGCAACGCTTGCTCGACCGTAGCGGTGATCAGCGGAACACTCGACGATCCGATCATCACGGACGCCCAGGGCGACCAACTCGGGCAGGGGGCGATCTTGGCTATCGGAACCCTGTTCGAGGCCGCCGGAGCTTTCGTCGAGAACCTGCTGCCGATGCTGGCACCGGCGTTCGAGATCTGCATACCGGTCGGCTGAGCCGACCCCACCATAGCGCAGCGGGCGGTCCGTTTGGACCGCCCGCTCTATTCCTGGCATCGCCACTCGAGACGAACGGCTACCCGGAACCGCCGCCGAGCAGGCTCTGCAGGCCGGGCGGCAGCTTCGCGATGATGCTCGCCGCCACGTCCGGCAAGAGCAAGTAGACCAGCACGAGCGCCACGACGACCACGCCGACGACCGCGAGCACGATCCTCAGGACGCTGCGCCCGGGACGCCGCTTCCCTTTGCCACCCCTCATGATCAAGGTCGATGACCGGGGGACTCGCTTGGGCGCGGTCTCCGCACCGATCAGGGCCGCAGCCTCGTCGGCCGGCACCTCTCGCAACCCGAAACGAAACTCGATCTTGCCAAACTTGATCGTGTCACCGTTGCGCAGCGGCTGGGCCACCGCCACCAGGGTGCCATTGATCCAGGTGCCGTTCGTGCTGTGATCGTAGAGGACGTAGCGACCGCTCTCGTAGCACACGTCGGCGTGGTGACGCGAGACGGTCTTGTCGGTGACGACCAGGTCGGCGCGCTTCTCGCGGCCGACACGCAGACTGCCGAAGCCCAGCGAGTACTGCCTGCCATCCGACAGGCGCGTCAGCGTTCCCACCTGCTCGACACCGGCCGACGGCTTCGCGGGCTTCTGACCCGCCGGGTCCTTCCCTTCAGCGTTCATGGTAAAAAGTTAATCCCCCTCAATTCGATGGGCCAGCCTCGTCGGGCCCGCCAGGCTCACTGCCGAGACCTCGGTGTGCGCCGGGCCGCCTGCACGATCAAGTACGCCAGTAGTGTCAACATGGCGAGGGCGAGACCGCCGGCGAACGATCCCATCCACTCGTGCCCGAAACCTTCCGGGATACCCCTCCAACCGGCCCAGAAGGCGATCAACACACCCATGATGCCGTCGCCGCCGATGAGCCCCGATGCATACAGCACGCCCTGCTCACGGACTTCTTCCTTCGCCTGCTGCGTCGGCTGTCTCCGCTCCAGGAACTTGCGGATCACACCGCCGATGAAGATCGGTGTCATCGTGGTGATCGGCAGGTAGATACCCACGGCGAAGGCGAGCGACGGGAGCCGGAACGCCTCGGCGGCCAGCGCCAGGCCCACCCCGATGAGCACGAACCGCCAGGGGATCTCGGCCTGCAGCACGCCATCGATGACCAGCATCATCATGTTGGCCTGCGGGGCGGGCAGTTCCGCCGACCCGAACGCGTAGGCCTCGTGGAGCTTGAGGATGCTGTAGCAGACGAAGAATGCCGCCGTCAACACGCCGATCAGCTCGCCGGTCTGCTGCCTGCGTGGGGTCGCGCCCAGCAGGAACCCGGTCTTCAGGTCCTGTGAAGTGTCACCGGCGATCGAGGCGGCGATAGCGACGACGGCGCCGATCGAGAGTGCCGCCACGCGCCCCGCATCGTCGGTCCAGCCCAGCCCGACGAAGATCAGGCTGGTACCGAGCAGGGTCGCGATCGTCATCCCCGATGTCGGGTTCGAGGTCACACCGACGAGACCGACGATACGGCTCGATACGGTGACGAAGAAGAAGGCGAAGACCGCGACCAGCAGGGCGGCCAGGACCCGAACCGTGAAAGACTCGATGAACCCGAAGACGTGCGGCACGATCGCCAGGAACAGCACGATCACCCCGACCCCGACCAGCACGACGCTGAACGGCAGATCGTCATCGGTCCGCTTGATCGCTTCCACGACCGCCGTGCTCTCGAGGCGGCTGCGCAGCCCCCGCACGCCCTCCTTGAACGACGCGATGATCATCGGCGTCGAGCGGATCAGTGTGGCAATCCCGGCCGTCGCCACCGCACCCGCCCCGACGTAGCGTATGTATCGGGTCCAGATCGTCTCCGGATCCATGTCGGCGATCAGCTGGACGGTCTCCGGGAACAAAGGCTCGGTCATGCTGCGGCCGATGATCTCGATGGCCGGGATCAGGATGAGCCAGGAGATGGCGGCTCCGCCGACCATCACGAGCCCGATCTTGGCGCCCAGTATGTAGCCCACCCCGATGAGCGCCGGCGCAACGTCCACCCCGATCTGTCCCTTGGGCAGAAGTGGCACCTTCGCCCAGGCGTCACGCGGCCAGAGATTGAGGCCCCGCATCAGCCAAGTGTAGACCGCACCCACGCCCAGGCCCAGGAAGACGTTGCGCGCCTGGCTACCTCCGGCGTCCGCCGCCACCAGCACCTCGGCGCAGGCGGTACCCTCCGGGTAGGGCAGCTTGCCGTGCTCGTTGCGGATCAGGAAGCGCCTGAGCGGAATCATGAACAGCACGCCCAGCAGGCCGCCGGCCAACGCGATGACCAGCAGCTTCAACACCCCGGGACTGAACCCCCAAAGGAAGAGCGCCGGGATCGTGAAGATCAGACCCGACGCCTGACTTGACGACGCCGACCCTACCGTCTGTGATATGTTATGCTCGAGGATCGTTCCGCCGCGCACGAGCGCCCGATAGACCGCCACCGTCATGACAGCGATCGGTATCGACGTCGAGACGGTGAGACCGACGCGCAAACCCAGGTACGCGTTCGCCGCGCCGAACAAGATCCCGAACAGCGCGCCCAGCAGGATCGCGCGCCAGCTGAACTCGACAATCCGCGTCTCGGCCGCGATGTACGGCTCGTACTGATCGCCCGGGATCTCTTCGTACGCCTTGGGTGAGAGCCCGCGTCGTGCAGTCGTCTCAGGCATGGCGTGCCAGCAGGTTAGAGTCGCGGTCTGGCTGCTCGGGGAGAGGGCCGGCAGGCAGTATACACGCCCCATCGGGGCCAGGCAATGATCGAGAGAGTACCCCCGGCGCTGCCTGCTGGCGCGGCGGCGCTACCGAACGTCGAAGCCGGCGCCGCCCTCGAGCGGCCCATTTCTGACCACCAGAACGCCGGTGACCGAATAGGCTCCCGGTCGCAGCTCGCCTGCGGAACGCTCCCGGTAGACCAGCGAGTCGCCGGGCTCGAGACGCTCCGTGCCGAGATTCTGGATGAACCCGCGACCCGCACCCCAGCGCCAGACGGTGTCGCCCGCAGCGTCGACGATGAGGAAGTCGTAGCGCTGCCCGGTCGCGAACTCGAAGCTTGTCGCCGAGTCGGAGCGGTTCTCGACCTGCAGCGTCAGCGCGATCGGCTCGCCGACCGCGTACGCCGCCTTGTCGGTGGTCACCGTCACCCGGATACCAGTCGTGGTCATCGCTCGTTCCCCGCCATGCGAGCCCGGTCGCGCCTGAGCGCAGGCGAGCGCCAACAGGCACACGAGTCAGACGCGGCCCGCGCCCGCCATCGAAAAGGCGCGCCCCGGCGAACCGGGGCGCGCCAACGGCCTGCGAGCAAGGTCAGACCTCAGAAGCTCACCGTCGACTCGTTCGAGCACGTCGACGATCCCTCCTCGCACACCTTGTAGGTGAAGGTACCGGTGCCGGTACCGATCCAGTCACGGTAGAACCCGTCGTTCGCGGTGGTCGTAATCTTGGAACCGTTGCGGTAGACGTCGACGTTGCTGCCGCCGGCACCGCTCCACTCGAGGTTCGCGTAGTGCCAGATCCACCACGTGCCGCCCGTCGCGCTCAGGGTGATTTGGCCCGGCTCGCTGACCGACACCTGCTGCGACGTCTGGTCGGTCGCGCCATCGTCGTCGGTCACCTCGAGCGTCACCGTGTACGTACCCTCAGCGCCATACGTGTGGGTCGGATTCTGCGCCGTCGAGGTTCCACCGTCGCCGAAGGTCCAGGACCACGACACGATGGTGCCGTCGGAATCGGTGCTCGTATCGGTGAAGTCGCAGGTCAGACCTGTGCAATCGTACGTGAACGACGCGATCGGCGGATCGTTCACATCCTCGCTGATCGACGCGGTCGTCGCCGCCGGGTCGGAGTCCGCCGTGCCGTCGCTCACGGTCAGCGTCACGTCGTACTCGCCGGCCGTCGTATAGGTATGCGAAGGGCTCACCCCGCCGCCCGTCGAGCCGTCACCGAAATTCCACTCGTAGTGCAGCGTCTGATCGTTTGAGCCCGTGCCATCCTGGTTGTCGTAGTCGTAGGAGCCCGACCCGTCGAAGCTGATCGCCTGGCCCACGGTACCCGAGTACGGCCCGTTGGGATCGGCCACCGGCACATCATTGACTTCAGCGATCGTCGCCGTGGTCGTCTGCGTATCGGAGCCGCCCCGGCCGTCGTTCACGGTCAGCTCGACGGTGAAGCTGCCGCCGTACAGGTAGGTGTGCGTCGGGCTCACGCCGCTGCCGGTCGATCCGTCGCCGAAATCCCACTCGTAGGTCAGGGGATCGCCGTCGGGATCGGTGGAGCCGGAGCCGTCGAACTGCACGGCGACGTCCTCGCTCCCCTCGTAAGGTCCACCATGATCGGCCGTCGGCGGACTGTTCGGCGGGCCGCCGCCCCCGATGAACGCCGTATAGAGCAGCCGGTTGGGAGTGTTGTATTGCTGGCTCCGCCTGTGCAGGTCGATGGCGCCCTGCGTGGCGTTGCTCCCCAGCGCGTCCGCCACCTGGGCCGGCGTCGCGTCCGGATTGGCGGTGAGGTAGAGCGCCACGGCACCCGTCACGTGCGGCGTCGCCATCGAGGTGCCGCTCATCGTCGCCGTGGCGTTGTCGTTGCTGTAGTAGTCGGAGACGATGCTGACACCGGGAGCCAGCAGGTCGACGCAGGTCCCGTAGTTGGAGAACGAGGCCTCGTCGTCGTCGCTCTCGGTGGCGCCGACGGTGAGCGCGCTGGGCGCGCCGGCCGGGCTCTCGTTACAGGCGTTCAGCGGGAACCCGAACAGCCAGTGCCCGTTACCGGCGGCCACCGAGTAGTTGATGCCGTAGTCATTGACCGAGGTCTCCACGGCGTCGCGCAGCGACTGCACATCACCGTAGCCGAGGCTCATGTTGACCACGGCGTGAGGCTCGTGATTGGCGTTCACCCAGTCGATGGCGTCGAGCACCATCGACACATCGCCGCTGCCGCTGCAGTTGACGACCCGGGCGGCCCAGATCTTCGCCTCCTTGGCGATGCCATACTGCTCACCGGCGGCGCTGCCCGCCACGTGTGTGCCGTGGCCGTGGCAGTCCTCGGCGCTGCCGTGCCCGTCGTTCACGAAGTCGCCGTTGTTGCCGTTGGGAACGAAGGAGACCCGACCTTCGAAGTCGTTGTGTGAGTCCCGCACGCCCGTATCGAAGATGTAGATGTTGGCGCCGGACCCGTCGTTGTTGTAGACGTACTGGTCGTCCATCGGTAGGTCGCGCTCGTCAACTCTGTCCAACCCCCAGGACGGCGGATCGTTCTGCGTGTCGAACAGCCGGGCCGGCCGGTTCGGCTCGACGTAGGCGATCGACGGGTGCCGGCTCAGCGCCTCGACCGCGCGTCGCGGCAAACGGATCGCGAAACCCTTGAGTCCGTGCTGGTACGTGCGCAGTAGCGCTCCGCCGTGCGCCCGGGTCAAGTCTCGCGCCAGGGCCGGCGGCGCCTCGACGTCCTGGCCGAAGACGACGATGTACTCGTCCGGTATCACCTGGCCGACATCCAAGCGCAACAGCTTCGATTGCTGCGGGGTCGGGCTCTCCGACACCGGCTCCGTCGCGTCCTGGCAGCTGGCCAGTGCCACGATGCCGAGCGCCAGGAGGAATGCACCGAGTCGCTTCATCCTCAAACTCCTGTCGAGTGTGAACGGTCGATAGGCCAGACGAACCTCAGCGTCGAGCGAAACTGCAGCGACGTCGGCGCCGAGATAGAGCTCGCTACGTCAGAACTGTCGTAGACATCCCACATTCCGCACGTGAGCTGCCTGTCGATCTTCACTCGCAAGTGCAAACGGGACCGAAACGGCGGGTCTTCCCG
>JASFTY010000002.1:0-44248 GCA_050050535.1 Gemmatimonadales bacterium
ACTACCGTCAGCACCAGCGGCACCGCGTAGAGGAACTCCCGCGTGTACGTCGGATACGCCGTCGTCCCGAGATGCGTCGCGAAGTGGAGGTCCTCGAACGGTACGGGCGACAGATACAGCCAGCTCGTGCCACCCGCTTCGTGCTCACCGTAGATCTGGTGGATATACCTGTCCGGCTCGCTGTAGATGCGCCGCCGTGCCTCCTCCAGCAGCTCCGCTCGCCTTCCGAACCTCAGAGCCCCCGTCGGACAGCTGGCCACGCACGCCGGCTCTTCGCCCTGCTGCAACCGCTCGAAGCACATATCGCACTTCCGGATCTGCGGGTTCGGGCTGTCGAACTCGAACTTCGGAACGTCGAACGGACACGAGATCATGCAGAACCGGCAACCCATGCACTTGCCCTCCCGCCAGATCACGGGACCCTCGGGTGTCTTCTTCATCGCCGCGGTCAGACAGGCCGCACCGCATGCCGGTTGCAGGCAGTGCATACACTGCCGCTTGACCGTCACCCGCCCCCTCTCGGTCTCGTACGCGTTCACCACCGTCAGCCGATCCGCCGAGGTCTCCCGCCCCTCGTACAGATCGACCTCTTCCTCCGGCGGTGGCAGTCCGTGAGCCTCGGCGCACGCTCGCTCGCACGCCCGGCATCCGAGGCACATCGTCGTGTCGACCAAACAGCCCATCGCCGCGCCGTCAGCGCCGCCGGATTCACTCTCTTGGGCGTGCAGGTCTTTTCCCACCAGAACCGAGGCCCCTGCCGCGCAGATCGTCTTCAACAGATCCCGTCTATGCATACCTCGACCTACCTCGTGAGGGTGACGCTCTCCACAACACCCTGCTTCTTCACCGACCCCTCAACTGTGTGACTGTGGGAGTGGTGGGAGCGACAGGCACTGGGCGAGGCACGAGTTGCTAATCCGCACTCAGACGTGGTCGCCGACGCGTGCCTCTGGAATCATCTGCCTCCGTATGGGAAGGTCACCTCGTCGCAACGCCAGCAGCCCTGTTCTCTGAGATCGCCGGCCTTGTCGACGCCCTTGTCACAGAGCCAACCGTTACCCTCCTTGTCCTTCACGTACTCCAAGGGTCGTCCCGGATACTCTGGCTCGTAGTGTTCGGGATACTCGGGCATGATCTCTTTCCTGACTTTCATGGTCCACCTCCTTGGACTGCTGTTGCGCTCCTTTCAAAGGCAGCATGTGTGCCAGGGCAGAGCCGCGGGCGCTGAGCAAGGCTAGATCCCACTCTCGGGCGATCCTGGTAGCCGCCATCCGCAGTCCAGCCGCGGAATCGATGCAAATCTGCACCTCACGGAGCCCTGCGGGTCGCGCTTCTGCACTCCCCGGGTCCCGGGAGCGGTTGCGCTGGAGTGCAGAGGTTCTGGCCTCGCCCTTGCTCGGTGTGGAAACAGAGGCTTAGCGACTCGGGGTAATGGCTGGCCAGTATTGCTGCGGTCGATCGGGCAGCCGGGGCCGGGGCTTGAGCCCGGGTGGCGCGGGAGAGGAGGTGAAATCGTGCCTGAGATTACGCTGGACACCAACGAGTTGGCGTGGAAGGAGACGAGTTCCTACCCCAAGGGTACTTTGATCAAGGTGCTGCGGGACGAGGGGGAAGCACGGTCGGTGCTGCTGAAGCTTCCTGCGGGGTTCCGCATGGAGGCTCACTCCCACACCTGCTGCGAACAGCACTTCGTGCTGGAAGGCGGATACGAGACGGGGGGAGTGGAGCACGGACCCGGCACCTACCAGTGCATCCCCGCCCATACCGACCACGGCCCGTTCGCCAGCCGAGGGGGGGCGGTAATTCTGGTCATCTGGGGGGACTGAGTTCCCCCAGACAGGGTTCGAGGCTGTCGATCGGGGTTCCGGCAGCTAGGTCTCCGAAGGCTCTTGCGCGGAGCCTCCGGAAGTATCGGACGGCAGCAGTCCCAGGCGGCGCATCTTTCGGTAGAGGGTGGACTTGTGGATACCCAACTCCTCCGCAGTGGACACCCGGCTCCCCTGGTTCCTCTCCAGGGCCGAGATAATCACACGTCTCTCGCAGTCGTCCAGACTGTCCGTCGCAATCGCTCCCTCGTTCGACTCCACCAGCCAACCGGGTAAGTGCTCCACGTCGATCAGCGGGCCGCCAGTCAGGACGAAGCCACGCTCCACGATGTTCTCCAGCTCGCGGACGTTGCCAGGGAAGTCGTGATTCATCAGGATGCGCAACGCCTCGGGCGTGAACCCCTCAACGGGCTTATCGTGAAGCAGGGCGAGTTCGGCTATGAAATGCCGGACCAGGGGCAACACATCTTCGGGGCGCTCGCGAAGCGGCGGCAGATCGAGTTGGATCACGTTGATGCGGTAGTAGAAGTCGCGCCGAAAGGCGCCCGCCTCCACCATCGCGGCTAGGTCCTGGTTCGTCGCGGCGACGATACGCGCATTCGTATGTAGGGTCTTCGTCCCTCCCAGCGGCTCATAGGTCCTGTCCTGCATCACACGCAGGAGCTTACCCTGCACCGGCAGCGGCAGATTCCCTATCTCGTCCAGGAACAGGGTCCCGTTCTCCGCCCGAGCAAAGCGGCCCACCTTGGCCCGGTCCGCCCCGGTGAACGCTCCCTTCTCATAGCCGAAGAGCTCAGACTCCACCAAGGTCTCGGGGAAGCACGCGCAGTTGACGGCTACGAAGGGCCCGTCCTTCCGCAGGCTCAGGCTGTGCACAGCACGGGCAAGCAGCTCCTTGCCTGTGCCCGTCTCGCCCCTGATCAGAATGGTGCTGTCACTCTCCGCCACGACGGGCAGGAGGTCCAGAAGTTGTCGGACCCGAGGATTCCTGCTGACGATGTCTCCGGAGGTGTACCTTTCTTCGACTCGCTTCCTCAGGGCTTCGATCTGGCGAAGATCCCGCAGCGTCTCCACGCCCCCCTTGAGCCGGCCCTGCCGATCACGGTAGAGAGCCGTCGACACGCTCACAGGCACCTTCCGATCGTGGGCGTCCGTGATGTAGACCACCAGGCCCGAAACCGGTGTACCGCTCTCCAGGGTCCGGCGGATGGGACATGCGTCTTGGCAGAGATCGGACTTGAGGACGTCGTAGCAGAAACGGCCCAGGACTTCAGAGCGGCGGTATCCCGTGATCTCCTCGGCCGCCCGGTTGAAACAGGTGATGTGCCACTCCCTGTCCACCGTCACGACGCCGTCGGAGATACTGTGCACCACGGCCTCGAACCGTTCCGGCGACGGCTCCCGGAAGCTGTCCCGCGTTTCCGCTTCCGCTCCCGCCGTGCGGGAGGGTTGGAGACCGGTATCCTTGTCCATGGCGTTACCCGACCCACCCTGCTGCTGACCATCGGCGGGTCTTGCAAGGCGGCGGGCCCTCGAAGAAATAGAACACCCACTCACCACGTAGGTCAAGCTGAGTCGATCGTTCCCGGCCTGTCTGACCGCCCAGACCTCGACCGCTAAACAAGCAACAGGCTGAGCACCGCCACCGCCGCTCCCGTGGTGGTGGCGATCACGTTCACGACATCGTTGTCCACGCCCGGCAGGCCCGCGACCCGCCGAGCCCGATCCGGGCAACCGTCGTGACGCGCCACCTCCGGGCTCGCGCCGCAGCTCGCACAGCGATAGACCGCCTGGACGCCCGCGCCCGCCACCGAATCGGCCAGCGAGCCCGCCAGGCCGCCCAGCGCGACGGCCGGCAGGGCGCTCGCCTCGAGGCCCGGCACGAGCCAGCGACCCACGGCGGCGACCGCCAGCGCGCCCGCCGCAGAGCCCAGCGTCCCGGGAAGCGAGACGGCCCCGGAAGTCCCCGGCGGCTGTCGCCGCAGGGTGAGGATCGAGCGCGGCCGCCGCCCCAGGCGCACGCCCACCTCCGTGGCCCAGGTGTCGGCCGTAGCGGCGGCGACGGCGCCCAGCAACGCAAGATCGGCTAGCGCGTGCAGCGAGTGAAAGCAGGCGGCCAGCGCCGCGGCCGCGCCGTTGGCCAGCACCTGGCGCGCCCCGCGCCTCGAGCGTGCGCCAGCGCCCGGCAGCGCCGATAGCGCGCTGGAGCTCACGAAGAACAGCACCAGGACCATCGCCGGCCCGAGCCCCGCAAACCCGAACACCATGCTTCCCACAAGCGTTGCGGCCACCGCTCCCCCGCCGCTCAGGGCACGAAGCCGCCAGGCGGTGGCGGACACCGCCGCCGCAGCGCCGACTGCGATCAGCCCTTTGAGTAGAAGCTCCATCGATCCCTTCGCCTCGCGACCCGAGCCCGCGCCTTGCGACAGCCGGGCCGGCGCTTATTCTCGGAGCGATGCGAAATTCACGCAACGACACGGGGCCGGCCAGCACCCGGAACGGCCTCGTCCTGGCCGGTCCGCTGGTCTTCGCCGTCCTCTTGCTGCTGCCGAGACCGGCAGGCATATCGCCGGCCGCCCACGCCACCCTCGCCATGGCCGGTTGGATGGCCGTCTGGTGGCTCACCGTCGCCGTTCCCCTGGCGGTCACCGCGCTCCTGCCCCTCGTCCTCATCCCGGTGCTGGACATCGGTTCCCCGGCCGCCGCGGCAGCTCCCTACGCGAATCCCGTCATCTTCCTCTTCATGGGCGGATTCTTCATCGCCGCGGCGATGCAGCGCTGGCAGCTCCACCGGCGCGTCGCCCTCGCGGTCGTCGCCTGGACCGGGACATCGCCCCGCCGCCTGGTCGCCGGGTTCATGCTCGCCTGCGCCCTGCTCAGCATGTGGATGTCCAACACGGCGGCCACGCTCATGATGATGCCCATCGGCATCGCCGTCCTCAGTCTGCTCAAGACGCCGACCTCCGGCGACGATAACCACGCTGCCGCACCCGGTCTCGGCGTGGCGCTGATGCTCGGTATCGCCTACGCCGGGTCGATCGGCGGCGTCTCGACATTGATCGGCACGCCACCCAACGCCGTGCTCGCCGGCCTCGCCGACGAGTTGCTCGATATGGATCTCTCCTTCGCGCGATGGATGTCCATCGGCTTGCCCGTCACCGTTCTCATGCTGGGCGGTTGCTGGGCTATGCTATGCCTCGTCCTCTTCAAGCTGCCCGCCAAGCCGGTCGCCGGTGCGTCGACGGTCATCGAGCGCGAGCGCGGCAGGCTGGGAAGCTGGCTCGCCGCAGAACGTGTCACAGCCGCCGTCTTCGCGCTCGCAGCACTCGCCTGGGTGCTCCGGGCTCCGAAACAGATCGGTGGACTGACGATCCCCGGCCTCCAGACGCTATTACCCCAGGTGGGTGACGCGACGATCGCCGTCGCCGCCGCGCTCGTGCTCTTTCTCTGGCCGGCTCGCGATCACGACGGTGGCGCTACCCGGGTGCTTGACTGGCAGCACGCGCGCTCCATACCGTGGGACATCCTCGTGTTGTTCGGCGGCGGCTTGTCCCTGGCCTCGGCGTTCGAGTCGAGCGGGTTGACGGAGTGGTTGGGTGGTGAGCTCGCCATACTCGCCGGGCTCCCGGACCTGCTGATCATCGCCGCAGTCGCGACGACGTTCGTGTTCGTCACCGAGATCACCTCGAACACCGCCACCGCGACGCTCGGCCTGCCGGTGATGGCGGCTCTCGGACCTTCGGTCGGCGTCGAACCGCTGGCCTTGATGACCGCCGCCGCGATGGGCTCGTCGATGGCGTTCATGCTGCCCGTCGCCACACCGCCCAACGCCATCGTCTTCGGGACCGGCTACATTGACGCCGGCGAGATGAGGCGCGCCGGCTTCTGGCTCAACCTGGTGGGTATTGTGATTATCACCGCAGCGGTAGCGACCAGATTCGGTTGACCGCTCCGCCGAAACGTGCAGTCGAATGGATTCTCACGATCGAGGTGTCGACGCCAGGCTCCCGCTGGCACTCCTGAAGGCGGTGCAGCAGCAGGATGCACCCCCGGAACTCATGCCGGATGAAAACCCCCGCTCCTTCTTTCCCCATCGCCTCGGACTCAGCGGCGTCGTCGAGCACCAGATCCGCCAGTTCCGACGCCTCGCGCGCCGCCGCCGCCGCGTCGACGAGGCGGAGCTCGTCGCGCTCCTCGAGCTGATCGCCCGCCGCTCTGACGCCGGCGCCGTCTTCACCGCCGCCGGCCGCGAGCTGGCCGGTCTCCACTTCTCGGGTCCCCGGGAACTGCTCCGCCGCATCGCCCGGCGACTGCCGCTGCCGCTTCGCCGGCGCGCCGCACTCCGCGCCCTGCGCACCGCCAACGCCACCTACCTCATCGCAGCGGAAAAGGCCGTCGAGACCGAGCCGTTCGAGATCCGCGCCACCGACGCGCTCACCGCCCGAGTCGGCGCCTATGGCGCCGCCTGCAAGTTGTACGGCTCGCTAGCCGCCAACCTGCTGGAGCTTAGCGGGCTGGGGGCAACGACGATCGCGCATCCGGAGTGCCAGCGGCACGGCGACGAGCGCTGTGTGTGGAAGGCGGAGGGGGAGTCCGGTGGGCGGTAGACGGTAGGCGGTGCGGCGGTGAGCGGTGATTGGCAACTCTCGCGGTCACCCACTGTCAGTTACTGCCTACCGCCGCACCGCCCACTGCTCACCACCCGCCCATTGCCGACTGCCCTTAGGGCGCATCGGCCCCTTACAGCCTCACGGTGCCCTCAGTGTAACTCACTCGGCTCCACGTGCACGACTACATCCTCCAGGTCCAGCTCCGCGGCCACACGGCGCTCGACCTCGTCGGCGATGGCGTGCGCCGCGCGGACCTCGGTTGCCGGGTGGACACGGACCGTCAGCTCGGCGAAACCTTCGCCGGGCCGGCCCCGCGAGCGGATATCCTGGACGCTCTCGACGCCTTCCACCGCCGACGCGATGTCATAGACGCGATTCGCGTCGACGGCGGCCCGGTCGACCAGGACCGGAACGGTTCTGCGCAGGATCTGGTAACCGCTTTGGGCGACGAGTATGGCGACGATCACCGCCAGGACCGCATCGGCCGCCCCCCAGCCCAAGCGGACCAGGCCGAGCCCGACCAGCACCGCGAGCGTCACCCAGACATCGGCCTGCGTGTGCCGCGCATCGGCGAGCAACAGCTCGCTGCGGAGCTCCCTACCGCGCCGACGCTCGTAGTACGCAATCGCGATGTTCACCAACATCGTCGCCGCCAGGATGGTCACCGCCGTCACCCCGGGCTCCGGCGGCGCCGCGCCGCGGATCAGTCTCAGCGATGCGGTCCTCAGCAGCTCGAAGCAGGTGATCGAGAGGAAGCCGGCGATGACGAAGGCACCCAGTGTCTCGAACTTACCGTGCCCGTAAGGGTGCTCATCGTCGGGCGGCGCCGCAGCCAGGTGGATCGCGGTCAGCGCGATCACGTTGCTCAACGCATCGGTGCCGGAATGGGCCGCGTCGGCCAGCACCGACAGCGACCCGATCACCCAACCGACCGCCACCTTGACCGCGACCAGCGCCAGGTTCGCCCAGAGGATCCAGAACAGGATTCGCCGTACCCGGCGCTGCCGCTCGACATCGCCCCACTCCCGCGGTGCCGGCGGCTCAGGCGGCCGCGCCACAGCGCCCCTGCGCCACCAGGCGCTCATTTGCGCCGGCGACTCAGCAGCCACCCGCGCTGGATCGAGCGCGCCTCCTCGACCCGGACGAAGGCATCCGGGTCCCAGCGCTCGACCACACGAGAGACGTCCTTCAGCGAGCTCCTTCGCACGACGGAGTACAAGACCTCCACCCGACCCTCACGTCCCTGGCCCAGCATCTCGGTGACGCCAAAGCCCACGTCGCGCAGCGCCTCGGCGATCTCGACCCCAGCGCTGCGTGACACGATCTGAACCTCCACCAGCCCCAGCGCCAGCTTCTCCTCGATCGTCATTCCTACCCAGGTACCGGCCGCGAATCCGCCCGCGTAGGCGAGCACCAGCAGCGGAGAATGCAGATTGCGAACGACCGTCCCAACCACCACTATCCAGACCAGGATCTCGACGAATCCGACCGACGCAGCGACGACCTTGTGCCCACGCACCGCGGAGATCAGCCGCAGCGTCGCCAGAGAGACGTCGACTATGCGAAGCAGGAAAATGATTATGGGACCGAGCGGTCCGGTCAGGAACTGTTCCATCCGATAGGTGCAGCGTTCGTTACTGCCGTCAGCATGATCCGCAGGTGGACTCGACGGCGACCAATATGTCGGGCTGAGGACGAGACGCAAGCTGTCGTGTGCCACGATGATCTCTGAGTCCAAGGACAACCTGCAAGCCTCGCTCGAGGCCATCGACGGCAAAGGCTACGGCGCCTACAAACGGATCGCCGGCAGCTACGACTTCGGCGACCACATCCTCCATATCGACTACGTGCAAGGTGACCCCTTCGCGTCGCCCAGCCGCCTGCGCGCCGTCTTTCCACCCGAGATCACCGCCTTGCCCGACGGCATTCTGCAGCCCGCGATCCGGCGCCTGGCGGCCGCCGATTTCCTCAACCGTCGCCTGTACCGCGAGTTGGGCTCCACGAGCCGCGACCGCGGCAGCGGCAAGAGCGGGGCTGTCCGTATCTTGCGACCGGGACAGTGCATCCTCGAGCGTACCAGCCTGCAGATCGATGAGGCCGGCACCATCGTCGCACGTTTCACCGCAGGACTGCCCGCCGCCGGTCGTCGCGTGCTCGGCCACCAGGCGGCCCAGATGCTGCTCGGCGACATCCCCCGTGCCCTGCGCGCCGTCTTGGCCCCGGCCACCGGCGAGCTCGAGACGATGCGTAGCCACGCCTTGCTGGCCGAGGACTCGGCCGCGCTCCGCCACCAGCTCGAGGGACGCGGCCTCGTCGCTTTCATACCTGACGGCGCCGTGCTGCCGCGTCGCAGCGGTGTCGATGATCGGCCGCTCGCCGCCTCGCAGGCCGTAACCTTCAAGGCGCCCGACGGACTGGCGTTCACCCTCGAGGCCCCGAACCGGGGCCCGGTGGCCGGTATGGGGATCCCCGGCGGTATCACCCTCATCGTCGGCGGCGGCTACCACGGCAAGTCGACGCTGCTCCGCGCCATCGAGAGCGGTGTCTACGATCATATCGAGGGCGACGGCCGCGAGCTGGCCGTTACCGTGCCCGACGCGGTGAAGATCCGCGCCGAGGACGGTCGCTCTGTCGCCGCGGTCGACATATCCAACTTCATCACCGACCTGCCCCGCGGCGAAGACACCGCCCGTTTCTCGACCGCGAACGCCAGCGGCTCCACGAGCCAGGCGGCCGCCATCGCCGAAGCCCTCGAGGTCGGCGCAAGCTGCCTGCTGATCGATGAAGACACCAGCGCCACCAACTTCATGATCCGCGACGCACGGATGCAGGCGCTGGTCCACGACGCCGACGAGCCGATCACACCGTTCATCGACCGCGCCCGACAGCTCTACGAGCTACTCGGCGTCTCCACCGTGATCGTGGTCGGCGGCGCCGGCGACTACTTCGACGTCGCCGACACCGTCATCGGGATGCGCAGTTACCTTCCCACGGACCTGACCACCGCTGCCAAGAAGATCGCAGAGCAATTCCGCACCGAGCGCGCCCATGAAGGCGGACCTTGGTCGCCGCTCCGCAGACGGATCCCGGACCCGACCAGCATCGACGCCCGCAAGGGACGCAAGTCCGTCTCGATCAAGGTGCAGAGCCCCACCCGCATCCTGTTCGGGACCCAAGAGCTCGAGCTCGGCGCGCTCGAACAGCTCGTCGAGGAGGCGCAGGTCCGCGCCATCGCCCAAGCCATGGTCCACGCCACCGGCCGCTGGTTCGACGGCCGCCGAACGGTGAGCCAGGCGCTCGAGGGCTTGATGGAGGAGGTGCGGCAGAAGGGGCTCGACACGATCGACTCCCGACAGCCCGGCGACTACGCCCGGTTCCGCAGCCACGAGCTCGCCGCCGCCCTAGGCAGGCTGCGCACGCTGCGCGTGCACCCGCCTCGAGAAGTCTAGAGTCGGAGCGTCTCACACTCCTTATCCCAATCGTGCTCCTGCTCGTGCTCGCGATTGCCCTCCTCCTCGCACTCATCTGACCCCGAGGATAGCGACGAGTCGGGCAGGAGTACGAGTCCGATTACGATTACGAGTGCGAGCAGGAGTGTGATCAGCAGGGGGCTCGGCTGGCCGCTGCTTTGATACCAGCTAGCGCTCGAAGGTACGCCGCAGTCTTACAACGTCCGATGACTCGGCGCGCTCGCCCTGCCCTCGCTCGTCATCGGTCGCGCCCGCTTTGTCACCGGGTGTGATGAGGCCGGACCCGAACCGCCGGTCCGATCGTTCCATGCGGAAGAACAGGCGGTTGATCCATGTGGCGCGCAGCCGGTCTGCCGACTGCCATTCGCGGGGGCGCCGGGACCGTCTGAGGCCCGGCATGCCCAGGCCGATCCAGATCCCGAAGGCGAACGTCGCGGCGGCGCCGGCGATCTTGAGTAGGAGAACGATGTCCATCATGGGTCACTACGAAGCTACACCGACGCACGTTCCAGGGTCCAGGGGGCGACGCGGTGCCGGCGCACCGCCATCACGCTTCTCGTTACGGCAGCCGGCGTATCATACGCCGGCGCGCTCACTCTCCGTAGTAGTGGCAGGCGGCGGCGCAGGTCTCGGCGATCGAGATCCGGTGGAGTCCGGGGAGTCGTCCCTCTAACCGCTCCCACAGCCAACCGCAGAGGACCTCGCTGGTCGCGTTTTCGAGGCCGGGCACCTCATTGAGCGTCCGGTGGTCCAGTTCAGCGATCACCGGCCTCACCGCCGAGTCAATATCGCCGTAATCGAGCAGCCAGCCGGCTTCGGCGTCCACGGCTCCGCGCACCGCCACCTCGATCTCGTAAGAGTGACCGTGGAGGCTCCCGCACTTGTGGCCCTCCGGCACCTTGGGCAAGTAGTGTGCGGCGGCGATGTTGTACTTGCGGCACAGCTCGACTCGCATGCTATACCCCGGTTTCGCCGGCGCCCCAGATATACTTGTGGAGCTGCGGTTGCAGCCGGGCGGGGGCGTTATCCTCCAGCATCCACTCGGCCAGTCTCCGCACTTCCAGCTCACCCCAGACGGGCGCGAACAGCAGCCTCCGCCCGGCGAGGCCACGCTCCGCGATCACCGCCAGCGCCCATTCGTAATCAGCACGATCCCTGACCACGAACTTCATCTCGTCGCTCGGGCCCAACTTCTCCAGGTTGCCCCAAAGGTTGCCCTCCGACTCGCCCGAGCCCGGGCACTTGATGTCCATTATCTTCACCACGCTCGCCGGCAGGATCCCAACGTCGACGCTGCCGCTCGTCTCGCAGAGCACGGCATAGCCACGCGCCAGCAGCGCCTCCGCCAGCAGCCCGATCTCCTTCTGCAGCAGCGGCTCGCCGCCGGTCAGCTCGACCAGTCTGCACCCGCGGCCTATGTGCTCGACCTCGACGATGATCTCCTCTACCGACATGTCGCGACCACCGAAGAACGCGTAGTCGGTGTCGCACCAGACACAGCGCAGATTGCAGCCGGTCGTCCGCACGAACACACAGGGAAGACCCTGCCAGCTCGATTCGCCTTGGATCGACAGAAAGATCTCCGTGATCTTCATCTACGGCTTCAGTAGCTCGTATAGCTCGATGTACTCTACATCGAGATCGTCCCAGGTCCAGCCGAGCACGAAGTCGCGGCCGATCTGGTGAACGATGAAGTCGCCCGGCATCGCGACCGTCCCCAGCAGGCGGCGCTCGGTATCGAACACCAGCCAACTGCGCGTGTCCTCCCAGTCGAGATGATACTCTTCAACCCACAGGTTGCCCTCTCCATCAACAGTGATGGCGCCGTAGGCAGGCAACAGCTCCGGGTACGTCCGCTCACTCAACGACCTCTCTACCTGCGACCGGTTGCTCTGGTTGCTGAGCTCGTCGAGCTGGTACCGCACGTATCGCTCGATCAGTCCCGGCGTCACCTGACGCTCCCGTGTCGGCCAGCGCACCAGCGCCTTCAGTCTGCCGTGCAGGTCGTAGTAGCACAGCTCGAATTCGTCCTGACTTCCAGCATAGACCCCGTGGTCGGCGACGGCGAAGGCCGTAAAGCGTCCGAAGGGGGGTGGGGAGAGTGAGACGCTGCCATATCCCTCCCGCCCGCGTACCTCGAAGTGGAACTCGCGACCTGGGAAGACCGGAAGCGAATCGATGACCGCACCGTCGCGATCGAGGCGATAGGCCCGTGCCGGTGGCCGCTGGCGGCCCTCACGAGGTCCCGACCAGAGAACGTGCTCGGCCAGCAGCAGCGATCCGTCGGCGAACACCCCGCTCAGAATGCCCGGTGGCTCGGGCCGCGCCGAATGACCGAAGCGGCCCTCCCGGTCAAAGAAGACGATCTCCGGCGGGCTGTCGTCCCAGGCGACGATCGAGTCGTCGCCCAGCGGGTAGATCCAGATCAGGTTGCTGAACTCGCCCGGGCCCCCGCCTCTGCCGCCGGCGGCTCTCAGGTAGCGGCCCTGTGCATCGAAGAAGCGGATCTCCTCTGTTCCACTGTTCGAGATGACGATCGTGCCGTCGGCGAGCCGTAGCGCACTGCGCGCGCCGAGCAGCAGGTACTCGAGATCACCTTCCACCGCGCCGATCCGAACGAGCGGCTCGTCCGATAACCGCCACGACTCTCCGGGCCCCCAGAGCGGCGCCTCGTTCGTGACTATGGTGATCCCGGCGCTGTCACGCACCACTTGACCGGCCGGCGCGCCACGCTCACCGACACAGCCCCAGACCAGCAGGCCCAGCGACAAGACGGAGAGTCTCGGTCTCATCTCGGCAGCGCCACGCTATTCTCTCACCGCCGCCTTCCCACAACTCTTCTTCCGACCGCGCTGCGGCGCGTGTCGCTCGAGGATCTCGGCAAGTTCGTCGCCTTCGATGACCTCCTTCTCCAGAAGCCGCCCCGCCACCTCATCCAGCGCTTTCCGCTCCCGCGTCAGCAGCTTGTGTACTCGGCCGTGTGCGTCATCGACGATGCGCCGGACCTCTCGGTCGATCTCCTGCAGCGTCTCCTCGCTGTGCCGGCTCTGTTCGGCGTCGACGACCTGGCGCATCCCCAGCAGGTTCTGGGTGCGCGTCTCGTAGGTCAGCGGCCCCAGCGTCTCGCTCATCCCGTATTCGAGGACCATACTACGTACCAGTTCGGCGACGCGGCTCAAGTCGTTCTGTGCTCCGGTGGAGATCTCGTCGAATACGATCTCTTCCGCCACGCGACCGCCCAACAGCACAGCGATGCGATCGAGCAACTCGGCGCGCGTGAGCAGGTAGCGATCCTCGGTGGGCAGTTGCTGCGTATATCCCAGCGCACCGATGCCGCGCGGGACGATGGAGATCTTGTGCACGGGATCGGCGTGGTCGACGCATTGGGCGACGAGTGCGTGGCCCGCCTCGTGGAAGGCGACGATCCGCTTCTCGTCCTCATTGATCAGGCGGTTCTTCTTCTCCAGGCCCGCCACGATCCGATCGGTCGCCCGGTCGATGTCGTCCATCGTCACCGCTTCGCCGCCGCGTCGCGCGGCGAGCAGCGCCGCCTCGTTCAGCAAGTTGGCGAGGTCGGCGCCCACGAAGCCCGGCGTCCGCCGCGCCACGACATCGAGGTCGACGTCCGCCTCCAGGCGAATGCCCTTCGCGTGTACCTCGAGGATCGCTCGCCGGCCGTTGCGGTCCGGACGATCGACCAGCACGTGCCGGTCGAAGCGGCCGGCGCGCAGCAGCGCCGGATCAAGCAGCTCCGGCCGATTGGTCGCCGCCATGATGATGACGCCGACGCGCGGATCGAAACCATCCATCTCCACCAGCAGCTGGTTCAGCGTTTGCTCCCGCTCGTCGTGGCCGCCCACCGGACCGCCGATCCCGCGCGCCTTGGCCAGCGCGTCCAGCTCATCGATGAAGATGATGCACGGCGCTTTCTGCTTCGCTTGGGCGAACAGATCCCGGACGCGCGCCGCTCCCACACCGACGAACATCTCGACGAACTCGGAGCCCGATAGGTTGAAGAACGGGACGCCAGCCTCACCGGCCACCGCCCGCGCCAGTAGCGTCTTGCCCGTACCCGGCGGCCCGACCAGCAGAACGCCCTTGGGGATCTTGGCTCCCAGCCGCGAGAACTTCTCCGGCCGCTTGAGGAACTCGACGACTTCCCTCAGCTCATCCTTCGCCTCATCGACGCCGGCCGCATCGTTGAATGTGACACCCGTATTCCCCTCGGCCTGCAGTCGCGCCTGCGACTTCCCGAACGTCATCACGCTCTGCGCCGGGCCGCCCATCCGGCGCAGCAGGTAGAACCAGAGCACGAAGAGCAGTGCGAGAGGCAGCAGCAGGTTCAGCATCCAACCCAAGCCATCGGTGACGGCACCCTCGTACTCGATCCCCTGCTCCTCCACCAGCTCGATCAGTTTCGGATCGTCGACGCGTACGGCGGTCCAGCTCTCCGGCGCGCCCGCCGCCTTCGCCCCCTCCGTCGGCTCCGCCACGATCCGCCTGTCACTGATCGTCAGCTTCTGCACTTCGCCCGCACTGATCTTCGCCTTCAGTTCGCTGTAGCTGATCTCCTCGCCCGGTCTGTCGGAGAGCACGTAGTTGAGTCCAACGAAGAGCAGCACCGCCATGGCGACATACACAAGCAACATGTAGGCGCGGCGGCTCCCTGGACCGCCGGGCTCCGGCCGGCGCTCACCCTCGGGCCTCGGCTGTTCGCTCTGATTCCGGTTCTCGTCGCTCATATCGCTCGTGCCACCACCTATCTCAACAATATCGAATATCCGACACTCATTGCCCAGTCGGCCATCGACACCTGACAGTCGAACGATCCTCGAGATTCGATCCGCGGACGTCGACTACCGGATATCGAGCGGAATCGCGATCTCCTCGTCTCTAAATTGCCGCTGATACAAACGCGCGTACAGCCCGTCCAGCGCCAGCAGCTCCGCGTGCGTACCGCTCTCCACGATCCGCCCGCGCTCCAGTACCAGCACCCGGTCGGCACGCTGTACCGTACTGAGACGATGCGCGATGATCAACGTCGTGCGCCCCGCCATCAGCTCCTCGAGCGCCGCCTCCACATGCCGTTCGCTCTCGGTATCCAGGCTGCTCGTCGCTTCATCGAGAATCAGAATCTCCGGATCCTTCAGCAGGGCGCGCGCTATTGAAATGCGCTGCCGCTGCCCCACCGACAGCTTGATCCCGCGCTCGCCGACCCGCGATTCGTATCGCTGTGGAAGGGTCTCGATGAACTCGGCAGCATGAGCGGCCCGGGCCACCGCCTCGATCTCGGCGCGTCCGGCGCCGTCGCGCCCGTACGCGATGTTCTCCTCGATCGTCGTCCCGAACAGCATCGGCTCCTGCGGCACGATGCCCACCGCCGACCTGAGGTCGGCGAGCTTCAACTGGCGCAGGTCGATGCCGTCGAGCGTGAGGGCACCGCGTGTCGGATCCCAGAAGCGCGAGACCAGGCCGGCCAGGGTCGACTTGCCGGCCCCGCTGGGCCCGACCAATGCGACGACTTCGCCCGGCGCGATCTGCAGGTCGACCTCCCGCAGCGCCCAGGGCAGCGACTCTTCGTAGCGGAACCAGACGTCCTTGAACGTCAGGGGCCAACCGCGCCCTGCCTGCAACCGCGCCGGCTGTGGCGGATCGGCCACCGTCGGCCTCTGATCGAGCAACTCGAAGACCCGCTCCGCCGCGCCCTGTGCCTCCTGATAGCCGCTCCACAGCGAGGCCAGCGAGGTGATGGCCGCCGCAACCATCACCGCGTAGAGCAGGAACGAGACCAGCTGGCCGCCCGTGATGTCGCCCGACAGGACCATGCGCCCGCCCTGCCAGAGGACGGCGACGATGCCACCGAACGTGACCAGCGTGATGGCCCCGAAGAAGACGCCGCGTGTCAGCGCGCGCCTGAGCGCCGCCTGCAGCGCCGAATCGATACCCTGCCGGTAGCGATGCGCTTCCCACAGCTCGCGCACGAAGCTCTGCACCGTGCGGATCTGAACGATCGATTCCTCGGCCACCGTATTCGCCTCTGCGATCCTGTCCTGCACCTCGGTGCTCGCCCG
This sequence comes from Gemmatimonadales bacterium, assembly GCA_050050535.1. Lineage (GTDB taxonomy): Bacteria > Gemmatimonadota > Gemmatimonadetes > Palauibacterales > KS3-K002. Next base: position 15,978 of record JASFTY010000002.1, read on the forward strand.
GCGCAGCCGCCGGCCGAACAGCATGGCGAAGAACACGACCGCCGGCGCCACGGCCAGCGTGGTCACCGTGAGCTGCCGGTGCATCAGGGTGAGCAGGGTGAGCGCCCCGGCCAGGTAGAGGAGCTGGCGCAGCAGCTCCGAGATCTGATAGCTCAGGACCCCCTGCAGCCTCACTACGTCGGATGTGAGCCGGCTGGTCAGCTCACCGGTCGTGCGCTCGGTGTAGAAATCGGGCGACAGAGTGAGCAGGTGCGAGAAGAGGTCCTTCCGCAGACCTGCGATCACCCGCTCGCCCGTCGCACCGAGCAGGTAGACCTGGGAGAAGTTGAAGAGCGCCTGGACCGTGAACAGCCCGAGCAGCAGCAGGGCGATCCGGTTCAGCAGGGCACGGTCCATCTCGACGAAGGCGGCATCCATCAGATGTCGAACAACCAGCGGGAAGGCCAGGCCGATGCTGCCGCTCAGCAGCAGGAACACCGTCGCGCCTGTCAGCGCCCAGCGGTGAGGGTAGAGCCGCGGCCACAGGCGCCGGAACACGAACAGCGGCACCTGGATCGGCGGCACTCGCAGCTTGGTGCGATTCTGCTCTGTCATAGCATCCATAATGTAGACAGGAGGGCACCGCCTGTCTTGGCCTCGAGATCGACTTCCACATTGGACATTGGACAGCCGATGATCGACGCCCGAGTCCTGCTTCGACCATCGATCATCGACATTCGACTTTCGATACCCCAACGTCGGGTTTCGACAGTCGGCTGTCGGACATCGCAAGTCGGGCAGTGAGCTGGACGTCGGCAGTCGGCTGTGGCGCTGTCGAGTGTGGAGGAAATCGGAGATCTATGGCCTACCCTCCCGAGCATCCCCATATTTGCGGTGCGCTAACCCAGAGACGGCAGAAGGAGCAGGAGGCGCGAGAGAATGTCCGAGCATTCCGAACCGGCAACGCGCGCCACGTTTCGGCGTTTCGCTGTATTCGCCTTCGTCACCGCGTTCTTCACCTACGCGCTCATCGTCTTCGGCGGCGTGGTGAGGATCACGGGCTCCGGCATGGGGTGCGGCGACGACTGGCCACTCTGCAATGGCCGGCTGATCCCGCCGCTCGACTTCGAGACGGCGATCGAGTACGGGCACCGGCTGGCGGCGCTACTCGTCAGCGGTCTCGTCGCCGCGCAGGCGATCTACGCCTTCCGCCACCGGCGCGCTCTCAGCAGCGGTCGCGGAATCCTCGGCCTCGCCGCCGCCGCGCTTGTCCTACTGGTGGTCCAGGTCCTGGTCGGCGCCGTCACCGTCTGGCTCGAGCTGCCGACCGCTACCGTGGTGCTCCACCTGATCGTCGCCTCGGCGCTGCTGGGCGTCCTCCTCATCGCCGGACTCCAGGCTCGTGCGGAAGCGCGACCCACCTTTCAGGCCGGTGGCGCGCAGGCCGGCTACCCGCGCTGGGCGGTGAGCACGGCAGCGCTCGGCTTCGTCCTCATATTCTTCGGCGGCCTGGTCGCCAACGCCGGCGCCGGCCCACTGTGCCAGGGTTTCCCGCTCTGCAACGGCCAACTCTTCCCCGAGGGCGGTGGCCTCGTGCAGCTGCACTGGACGCACCGGCTGCTCGCCTACGCTATGCTGGTTCTGGTGATGCTGGCGACGGCGAAGACCCTGCGTGAGAAGGCGCCGCCGCCGATCCCGCGCTGGTCGGTGGCCGCGCTGATCCTGGTGGTCGTGCAGATCGTGGTAGCCGCAGCGCTCGTGCTCCGGCAGCTCCCCGCCGACCTCCGAGGCCTGCACCTCGCTGTCGGCGTGGCATCCTGGGCGGCGCTCGTAGTCTGGGCGACCCTGGCCCTCCAGCACGCAGGCTCGCCAGCGCTGGACCGCCAGTCGGAATAAGTCTGCCCAGCCCCGCGACGCGCCGTGGCCAGGCGCCTCAGCTAGTTCAAGCGACGGAGCTCGATGCGCTGGTTTTGCGCTCGCCCTTCCGGCGTCTCGTTGCTGGCCACCGGTTCGTCGGGCCCATAGCCCTTCGCCACCACCCGATCCCCGCCAACGCCCCTGCTGATCAGGTACGCCCGTACGCTGGCGGCCCGGCTGAGAGACAGACTCAGGTTGTAGGGACGGTAGCCCCTGTCGTCGGTGTGACCAGCGACTTCGACCCGAATCGTCGGGTCGGCAACCAGCGATGCGGCGACCCGGTCGAGGATCTGGCGCGCCTCGGGCGTCAGCTCCGCGCCGCCCGATACGAACGTCACGCCCTGCAGAACCACCCTGTCGGTGCCTTCCGCGAACAGGAGCAGGCAGCCACGGGCGTCGACCTGCATGCCGGCTGGAGTGTTCGGGCACGCATCGGCGGAATCGAGGACGCCATCCCCGTCGGCATCCATCGGCAGCGGACAACCGCTGCTGTCGACCCGCTCGCCCCTCGGCGTCCCGGGGCAGGCATCGAACTGGTCCGCAACGCCATCCCGGTCGGAGTCCTGTACCCTCACCCCGGCGGCCCGGCCGAACAGGGGACCGAGTGTGACGCTCAGACCGACCTGAGCACCGAGGTTCAGGTTCGAATCCTCCTCGTTCGCCGGCTTGAGTATATAGTCGGCGGCCCCGGCTACGCGGAGCGCGAGCGGCCCCGGGAGCCCCAGCCGCAAGCCTAGTAGGCCGGTCACCCCGTTGTCCGCCCCCGAGATATCCTGGCCGTAGTCGTTGTGCACGAAGCCGGCGCCCAGCAGGAACGCGACGGCCCCGCTGAACGGCTGGTTGTAGACCAGACGCGCCCGAAACGGCACGTGGGATATGGTGTTGTCGCCCCAGTCCGCCGTGCCATACGACGCCTCGGCCTCCAGCGACAGACGCGAGAACAGGTAGAAGCCCAGCCAGCCGCCTCCACCTATCCCATCATCGAAATTGAGCGTATTGTCAAAGAACGTGTAGGTGCCGAACCCGCCCAACTCGATCGAGCCGCCCTGCTGCGCCCAGCCCGGAGTCACAGTCAGCTGCGCGAGCACGGTCAACACTGCCAGCCACCGCTTCGACATGTCGGTCCCCCTTCCGACTCTTCGCCTCCCAACGCCCCCGGAGGCACGGGCCACACGATTACTTACCAGCTACTATGGCCTGTGATCTTCTGGTGTGCTTCCCGGGCCACGACTCTCACGTCCGGATCGCCGTCAGACAACAGTCCCTTTACGACTTCGATGGCCTGCCGGGCCCGCAGCTCCCCGAGATAGACCACTGCGAGCCTGCGTACCGCGCTTGACGTATCTCCGGCGAGGCCCATCGGACATGGAACGAGATGCGCATAGCGAATCACGGACAAGGCCATCATCGCCGCCAGCTTGTCTCCGCCGGGACTCTCGACCTGCTCCAGCAGCCAGCGAACGTATCTCCCTCGATCCTTCTCTTCCATCCTGGCGTAGGCAACGCGTATCTTGGTCTCGTCTGCACTCACCAGTCTGGCACATGTACCCGGATCGAGCGAATCGGGTCCCGCCCCGCGATCGGCCCCGGAACCGGTCGGCGATCGCACCAGCGCCTGCACGGCATCCAGCAACGGGGTAAGCGCCGAATCAGGAACCGTGCCCGACCAACCAATGAGTCGAACGGTCTGGATCGGTTGAAATCCGAGAGGTATCTCGGCCTCATCGAGGAGCGCCGGCACGAGCTTTTCCCGGTCCGCCGCGTAGCCCGCCTCGGCCAGCACCCAGCGCGATGACACTGAGTGCTCGGACCACAGGACTACCACGGAGCGCACCCCCTCCAGCTTCTCTTTGATGATCGCATGGTAGTTCTCGCCAGCCAGGATCGACTTGTCCCACCATACCGACCAGCCGCGATCCTCGAGGGCTCCCACCGCCACTCCGCCCGGTAATCGGACCGGGCCCGCCTTCGGTTCAAGATGGGTCGCCCGAAGGCGCGGATCAACGAGCGGTGTCGCGCACACCAGGGTGCCGGGCCGAGCCGCATGACCGCCATCGATGAGCTCGGTTACCTGCAATGGTCGAGCGGCAGCCGACGACAGCGCGCTGCGCGCTCAGTAGAGCTGATATAGCATTAGGTAGACGACGATCCCCGTGACCGACACGTAGAGCCAAAGTGGGAGCGTCCAGCGTGCGATGCGCCGGTGCCGTGAGAACTTCTCACGCAGTGCGAGAACCAGCGTCACGATCACCAGCGGCACGATGATTATCGCGAGAATCGTGTGCGATGTAAGCACGACGAAATAGACCAATCGTGTCACACCCGCGCCGCTGAACCGCGTCGTGCCCGCCTGGTAATGGTAGTAGAGATAGCTGGCCAGGAAGAGAACAGAGGTAGTGAGGGCGGAAAGCATCAACGCCCTGTGGGTCGACGGCCGGCGCCTGCGAATCGCCACGTAGCCGGCCACCAGCAGCAAGGCGCTGGCCCCGTTGAGTGTCGCGTTTACCGCAGGGAGGTCGCCTACGGAGATCATCCTGCTCGGCCGAGTTTCGCGGACCGGGCTCCCTACTCCTCGCCCAGGAACCGCCTCAGGTTCCTCAGGTACAGAACGAACGCGATCGTCGCGACGCCGAACCCGACCGCCGAAGCCAGGGCCCAGACCTCGCGCGACTCGACGTAGACCTTCCCCGACCACACGGCGAATCCCAGACAAAAGACGATCGCAGTCGAGATCAGGACTTTGTGAAAATTGACCATGTTCAGACCTTGTCAACCACCATGAGAATCAGCAGGACCGGCAGGTAGAGCACGGAGCCCAAGAAGAGACGCCGCGCCCTCCCGCCCGTGCGCCTCACAGCCAACGCGAACCCCAAGACCAAGAACGCCAGTCCCAGACTCGACGCGCCGACGAAGTAGATCGCACCGGTGAGTCCCATCACAGTGGTCAGAAGACTCACAGCCACCAGCGCCAGCGTGTAGATGATGATCTGGCGCGACGTTCGCTTCCCATCCCCATCGACAACCGGGAGCATCAGGAACCCGGCACGCGCGTAATCCTGCTTATACATCCAACCGATGGCGAAGAAATGCGGCATCTGCCAGAGGAACACTATCCCGAACAGCACCCAGGCCAGAGCATCCAGCCGCCCGGTCGCCGCAGTCCAGCCCATCATCGGCGGTAGCGCGCCGGGCACCGCGCCCACGATCGTGCAAAGCCACGTCCGTCGCTTGAGCGGCGTATAGACGAATATGTAGATCAACAGCGACGCCACGCCCAGTGCCGCCGTCAGCAGGTTGACCAGCGCCACCAGGTAAAGCGCACCGGCGGCCGAGATCCCGCTCGAGAACACCAGCGCCGTCGACGCCTGCAGCCGTCCGGCCGGCAGCGGCCGCCTGCTGGTGCGCTTCATCTGCGCGTCGGCCCGACGCTCCGCGAACTGGTTCAACGCGTTCGTCCCGCCAGCCAACAGCCCCGTGCCCAGTAGCACGTGGAACAACAAGGCGAGATCCAGCGAGCCCGACGCGCCCAGATAAAAGCCCACACCGGTGGTAACCAGCACCAAGCGGGTTATGCCAGGCTTGGTCAGCGACCAGAGATCCGCAAGCACAGCCTTACCGCGCATATTCGAGAAGTACGGCGAGCACGAGTATGACCGCCAGCGGCAGCGGCGCCGTCGCCAGCAGGATCAGGCGCAGCCGCTCGAACCTCAGGTGCATGTAGTACATCGCGACCAGCGTCGCCTTCCACACCGCCAGCCCGACCAGCACCACGACAAGCACGTTCCTCGGTAGGCTGCTGACGTACGCAACCACCACCTCGACGACTGTAAGGACGAGAAGCACGAACCAGATGAGCATATAGCTCGGCTGCTTCTTCTTCTCCGCCGCCTCCATCATGATAGCCCCTCTATTGCTGCTCTGCGCAACGTTCCGCGCCCGCACCCGCGCCCGCGACAAGGAAAGATCCCGATCTAGATCAAGTAGACGATCGTGAACAGCATTATCCAGATGAGGTCGACGAAGTGCCAGTACAACCCGATCACCTCGACACCGCCGTGGTTCCCCTCCGTATACCCGCCGCGGAACGCCTTGACCGTCACCCAGATCATGCACAGCACACCGACGCTGACATGTGCGCCGTGGAACCCGGTCATCACGTAGAACGTCGACCCGAACAGGTTGCAGCTCGGCACGACGGCGGCGAGTTCCTCGCTGCAGCGCGGCAGAAATCCCTCCTGCGCCAGCGCTACGTACTCTACTACCTGGATGCCCACGAATGCCGCGCCCAGCAACACCGTCGCCAGTAGGAAGCGCCGAAGGTTCTCTTGGTCGCCGTGCTCGATCGCGGCAAACGCCTTCACCATCGTCACACTGCTGCAGATCAGCATGAACGTGTTGAAGGCCGTGAGATTGATGTTGAGCGGTGTACCGCCATCCTCGAGCGGAACACCGGGCAGCGCCCAGGCGGTCGTTCCGAAGCGCAGGATGATGTACGCCCCGATCAGCCCGGTGAAGAACATCACCTCGGACGCCAGGAACACCCACATTCCCAGCTTCTGGTTGTATATGCGCATCCCGGGCTCGGCGGTCACGCCGCCCGGTAGCGTTACAGCCTCATTCATCGTTCGTGTCATTTCCGTCTTCTCGGTTCCTACTAACGGTGACCGGTGGCCGGTAACAGTGTCCGGCAATTCCCACCCCCCCAACTACCGGCTACCGCTCACCGCTCACCGGCACATTCTGCGGCAAGTAGTCCGCCCCAGCCTCAGCCTCCGGTGAGCTGTACTCGTATGGCCCCCGATACACAGTGGGTGTTGTGGCGAAGTTGCCGTGGGGAGGTGGAGAGGGGATCGTCCACTCCAGGCCGTTGTCCTCCCACGGGTTCATGCCGGCCTTCTTACCCCTGAACAAGCTCCAGAAGAAGTTCGCGATGAACGGTAGCTGTACTACGAACAGCAGAATCGCGCTGATCGTGATGAACCTGTTCATCGGCTGGTAAGGCTGCAGGAACTCGTACTGGGTCGGATCGTATATTCGCCGCATGTGGCCGGCCATCCCCAGGATGTGCATCGGGAAGAACGTCAGGTTGTAGAAGACGAACGTCAGGGCGAAGTGGATCTTGCCCCAGGTTTCGTTCATCATGCGGCCGAACATGCTCGGGAACCAGAAATAGATGGCCGCGAAGATGGCCATCAAGCTGCCTCCGAACAGCACGTAGTGAATGTGGGCGACGATGAAGTAAGTGTCGTGAATGAAGATATCCACCGTGTTCGACGCCATGAATATGCCGCTCAGGCCACCGACCGTGAACAGGGAGACGAATCCGATCGCCCACAGCATCGGCGTATGGAACCGAATGTTCCCGCGCCACATCGTGCCCAGCCAATTGAACACCTTGATCGCCGACGGGACCGCGATCGCCATCGTCGATACCATGAACGACGTCCCCAGCAGCGGATTCATCCCGCTCTGAAACATGTGATGGCCCCAGGTGATCCAGCCGAGAAACGCGATCGCGATGATCGCCAGCACCATCGAGTGGTAGCCGAACACCGGCTTGCGCGAGCCGTTCGCGATTACGTCCGATACGATCCCCATCGCCGGCAGGATCAGGATGTACACTTCCGGGTGCCCGAAGAACCAGAACAGGTGCTGCCAGAGCAGCGGCTGCCCGCCATCGACCGGTAGGAAGAAGGTCGTCCCCAGCGTCAGGTCGAAGAACAGCATGATCACCGCAGCCGCCAGGATCGGTATCGCCAACAGCGCTATGATCGCCGTTATAAAAAGCGCCCAGATCGAGAGCGGCATCCGGAACAGCGTCATCCCCGGCGCCCGCATGTTGATGACGGTCGTGATGTAATTGACCGAGCCCAGCAGCGAGGACGTTCCGAACAACACAATGCTGACGATCCAGAACTGCTGACCGAGCGAGACGCCCGTGTACTGCGGTACTGCACTCAACGGCGCGTACGCGGTCCAGCCGGACCCCGCCGCACCGCCTTCCACGAACAGGCTGGCCGTCATCACGATCCCCGACAGAACGAAAACCCAGAAGGAGAGCATGTTCAGTCGCGGGAACGCCATGTCCGGCGCGCCGATCTTGAGCGGGATCAGATAGTTGGCGTAAACACCGACCAGCAGCGGCATCACGGCGAAGAACACCATGAATGTGCCGTGCATCGTCACCAGCGAGTTGTAGAACTTCGGCGCCACGACGCCGACTCCCGGCAAGTCCTGACCCGGAAACCCGAGCTGCCAGCGCAGCATGATCGCCAGTACGCCGCCGAGCAACAGGAACGCCAGACTGGCGAACAGGAACTGGATCCCGATGACCTTGTGATCAGTGGAGAAAACGTACCTGCGGATGAAGCTCGGTTCTTCGTGGTGCGCGTCCGCCAACGGTGCGCTCGCCGCTGCAGCTGTCGCCATCTTCGTCCTCTATCTCCAATCCAATCGCGCCCGACAGACTAGCTCTGCTCAGCCGCCCAACTGTTGAACTCAGCCTCCGGGAGCACGACGATCTTCCCCTTCATCAACCCGTGCGCCACTCCACACAGCTCCGCGCACGCCAACTCGTATTCGCCGACCTCCGTCGCCTCGAACCAGGCGCGCGTGTTCAGACCCGGCACCGCGTCCTGCTTGATGCGAAACGCCGGCACGAAAAACGAGTGAACCACATCGACTGACGTCAGGTTGATTACGACCGGCCGGTTCACCGGCACATGCATCTCATTGTAACGAATGTAATCATCCTCCGTACCCAGCTCACCATCCGTGCCCGGATAGGTGATCGCCCACGCGAACTGCCGCGCCTCGACATTCACCTCCAAACCAGCACTCGGAAATCGGTCCGGATCCTTCACCTTCGACCAGACCGTCTGGCTCGCAACCGCAATGCCGACCACGATCACCGCCGGGATTACCGTCCAGATCACCTCGGCCTTCGTGCTGCCCTCTATGTACGACGCCCGCCGACCCGCCCGACCCCGGTACTTGATCATGAAGTAGACCAGCGCCACCTGCACGCCGACAAGGATCAACCCGGTTATCGCCAGGATCACGTAGAATATCCGGTCGAGGTCCGCGGCGTACGACGACGCCGCTCCGGGAAGCCAATCCATCTGCCTTTCCTCCTGATTGCCCAGCCGAGAGAGAAACGCGCCGGCGACCGCTATCGGGCCCGGGTCCTCTCTAACCCAAACTGCCACCGGCACAGCCGATCGGCGGCGTCACCTCCCGTGGCCCCAACGCACGCCGCACCGGCCATCGCACCGCGCTACGTGGCAGCTCCCGGGTCTGCCAGTAGCGGCCAGTCTGGAATGGCGGGGCGGACTTCTCGCCACGCCCACCGGTAACAGTAGCCCTTCCTACGTTTCCAGCGGCGCGCGTCTGACCCCACCTTCCGAACTCTGTCAACGCGGACCCCCAGGCCAGGGTTTCACGATCAGCGCTCGTACGGTGCTTTCCCCGGCGCCGACGGGCCGGTAGCTTGTGACGCCGATGAGACGAGAGCTGACGGTCGTAGCGGTCGACACGGGCGGGACGTTTACCGACTTCGTGGTACTGCGCGGCGCGGAGGTCGCGGTGCACAAGCGTGCCTCCACGCCGGCGAACGCGGCGCAGGCGGTCCTGGAGGGTCTGCGCGAGATGATCCGTCCGGGCGAGGAGTTCGTGCTGGCTCACGGGTCGACGGTTGCGACGAACGCGCTGCTGGAGCGCCGCGGCGCCCGCACGGTATGGATCACCAACCGGGGTTTCGAGGACCTGATCGAGATCGGGCGCCAGACGCGCCCTCAGCTCTACGCCCTGGTGAGCGAGCGGGCGGCGCCGCTGGTGGCAGGGGAAGACCGAATCGGGATCGCCGGTCGCATCCTACACGACGGCAGCGAGGAGAGTCCGCTCGACGCGGAAGAGCTGAAGGGGCTGGCCGGGCGGGTCGGCGACGCGGAATCGGTGGCGGTCGGCCTGCTGCACAGCTACGCGAATGCGACGCACGAGGAGACTGTCGCCGCGGCGCTCGATCGACTCGAAATACCGGTGACCTGCTCGGCCCGGCTGCTCCCCGAGTATCGAGAATACGAGCGCTTCTCGACGGCGCTGGTCAACGCCTACGTAGCGCCGCTCGTTCGCCGCTACCTGGAGGCGCTGGATGGAGAGAGCGGCGCTGCCCGCGTGCGGATCATGGCTTCCGGCGGCGGGGCGTTCTCCGTCGAGCGGGCCGCTCGCGAGCCGGTCCACACCATACTCTCGGGACCCGCGGGCGGGGTCGTGGCGGCCCTGGAGGCGGCGCAGCGCTGCGGCCTCGAGCGCGTGTTGTCGTTCGACATGGGCGGCACCTCGACTGACGTGTCCCTCTGCCCCGGCCGCCCGCTTCACACCAAGGAGTACGAGATCTCAGGGTCCGCAGTGGCGATACCGGTCATCGATATTCATACCGTGGGCGCCGGCGGCGGCTCTATCGCCAGTCGCGATCCGGGCGGCGCGCTCAAGGTGGGGCCCGAGAGTGCCGGCGCGGTACCCGGCCCGATCTGCTACGGTCAGGGCGGCACGGCTGTCACGGTCACCGACGCGCACGTTTATCTCGGGCGCATGCCCGCCGAGCTCTTCTTGGGCGGCGAGCAGACCCTCGACCGTTCTGCGATCGAGAGCCCGCTCGCCGAGTTGGCCGCCCAGCTCGGTGAGTCGCCCGAGAGCGCGGCGCAAGGCATCCTCGAAGTCGCAAACACCCGGATGGAGGGGGCGCTTCGCCTGATCAGCGTCGAGCGAGGCCACGATCCGGCGAGCCTGGTCCTCGTCGCCTTCGGCGGCGCCGCACCGCTGCACGCAACCGAACTGGCCGGCCGGCTCGGCGTGCCCCACGTCCTGGTCCCGCCCGAACCCGGCACGTTGTCGGCCCGTGGTATCCTGGTCGCCGATGTACGCAAGGACGCCTCGCGAAGCGTGTTGCGCCACGGCTCCGATGCAGAGCTCGCCGCTTTGGAACCGGTATTCGCCGAGCTCGAGCAGGCGGCCCGCGCCGAGCTCGCAGCCGAGGGATTCGAGGGCGAGGCCGTGTCGGTGGATCGCGCCATCGACGCCCGCTACAGCGGGCAAAGCTACGAGCTCGGCGTGCCGGCCACAGCCGATTGGCTCCAGACCTTCCACACCGCCCATCTCGGTCGCTTCGGCTTCAAGCGTGAAGACGCCATCGTAGAAGCAGTCACCCTGCGGGTAACGGCCCGGGCCGGCGTGACCCGCCCCACCTCGCCACAGATCGAAGCGGCGACGACTCCCGCCGCCGCCGAGCGAACCATACGCGTCTATATAGATGGGGAGTGGCGCGACGTTCCGCTCTACAGGCGCGACGCGCTGCGCTCCGGCCACAGACTCGACGGACCCGCGGTGATCGCCGAGTACAGCGCCACCACCTGGCTACCCCCGGCCTGGCACGCAGAGGTGGCACCCTACGGAGACTTGTTGCTGACGCCGGCTTCGTGAGCGTGGTACGGCGACGGCCTGGCGCCGTCAGCCCTCGATCTTATATATACAGCCCGCAGTAAACCGGGTCGGGGCCATCGTCAGACAAACGGAAAATCATGGACTCACACGATCGAGGCGTTCGTTTGCCGAAAGCTGCCGGCGAGTTGCAGTCACCCTCCAGCTACCAACCGCCTTACCGCCACGCGAGCGTCGCCGGCCTGGCGATATTCCTCCTCTACGTCATCACCCTCGCGCCGACCACGGCGTTCTGGGATACCAGCGAGTACATCGCCACCGCCCACATCGTCGGCATCCCGCACCCGCCCGGGAACCCGGTCTTCGTGTTGCTGGCCCGCGCCTGGGAGCTGTTGCTCGCACCGTTCCCACTCTCGGTCGCCGTGAAGATCAACCTCTTCTCGGCGGCGAACGGCGCAGCGGCCGCCGCATTCTGGTTCCTCGTCATCCACCGGGTGCTGGCTTTCTTCTCCGAGGAGGAAAGCTTCCGCCTCTTGGGGGCTGCCGCCACCACGCTGATCTCCGCCACCGCCTTCACCGTGTGGAACCAGTCGGTCGTCAACGAAAAAGTCTACACGGTCAGCCTCATGACCATCGCCCTCCTCACCTGGCTGGTCTTCCGCTGGCGCGACAACCTCGGCAAAGGCAAAGACGATAACCTGCTCGTCCTCATCGTCTTCCTCCTCGCCCTCTCGCTCGGGAACCACCTGATGGCCTTCCTCGTGGCACCGGCCATCTTCTTCTTCGTTATCTGGGTGCATCCGCGCGTCCTGCTCCGCTGGCGACTCTATGCCTTCGCCGCCCTCGCCTGGGTCCTCGGACTCTCCGCTCAACTCTTCCTCCCCGTCCGCGCCGAGAACCGACCCGTGATCAGCGAGGCCGACCCGCGCTGCGAGAGCCTGGTCGACGCGACGGTCGACATCCTGCGCCTCCATCCGCCGCTCTCCCTGCTCGGCCCGGACACCGAGGCCGACCGCTGCGAGCCGCTCGCCGAGTCGCTGCGGCGCTCGCAGTACCGCAAACCGCCGCTCAACCTGAACCCGATCCACTACCCGCGCGAGGTGCCGCGCGACCTCGACCTGCTCCGCTGGCAGTTCATCACCTACGCGCAATACTTCGATTGGCAGTGGGCCCGCAGCCTGGACGGCGCCAACACCTTCTTCGCCTGGGTCAGGGCACCGTTCACCCTGGTCTTCCTGTTGCTCGGCCTGCTCGGCGCCTGGCGGCACTTCTATGCAGATCGAACGTCGTGGGTCTACTTCGCGGCGCTCTTCGTCACGGTGTGGTTCGGGCTCGTCTATTATCTGAACTTCAAGTACGGCTATTCCGTACCTGCGAGCGTCGACCCAGGTACCGGCGAGTTGCTCGCCGTGCCCCGCGAATGGCGCGAAGTACGTGAACGAGACTACTTCTTCATCGTCTCCTTCTCGCAGTGGGGACTGTGGGCGGGCATCGGGCTGGCAGCGCTGTGGCAGATCCTGGCCAAGGCGACCGCCGGGGCTGCGGAGAGACTCTCCTACGATCATTACCGGCGCACCGTGCCGATACTGGCTCTGGCCTTCCTGCCGCTGCTGCTCAACTGGAAGTATGCCAGCCGCGCCGGCGACTACGCGGCACGCGACTGGGCTTACAACCTGCTCATGTCGGTCGAGCCCTACGGCGTCGTTTTCACCAACGGCGACAACGACACCTTCCCGCTCTGGTATCTGCAGGAGGTCGAAGGGCTGCGCCGCGATGTCTTAGTCATCGTCTATTCCTATCTCGCGACCACGTGGTACGCGGAGCAGTTGCGCGACCTCTCCCGCCCCTGCGACGACGTCGACCCGCTTGCCGACCCGACGGTCATCACCTGCCAGCGCCCGTTCGTGCCCGAGGAGGCGATACCGATCTACCGCGACCGCGAGTGGCCGGTGCCCACGCGCTCCATCCTCGAGCTGAGCGACGCCGAGATCGCACAGATACCGGACTGCTTCCCGAGGGACCAACGCACCGGCGCTTGCCAAGTCTTCCCCGACTCGATTCCCGTCCCCATCGGCGATATCGATGGCTTGATCGCCGCCGGCGACTACCTGATGCGCAACGACATCATGGTCCTTCGCATCCTGCAGACCACGGCCGGTGACCGACCCGTCTATTTCGCCAGCACCACCGGCACCTACGAGCTGTGGAACATCCAGCCGTGGATGGTCCGGCAGGGCGTGGCCTTCAAGGTCGAGACCGGGGAGATCACACCGACCGGAAGTCTGGTGCCGATCCCCTCGAACGTACGCGCCCGGGGCGGCCGGCTCCTCCCCTTCTGGGTCGATCTCGACCGGACCGCCGAACTGCTCAACGAGCACTACGTCTTCCGTGATATCACCGAGCGAACCTTCTGGCCCGATCTGTCGACCAACGGCATCCCGCTGCAGTACTACCAGGCATTCGTCAACCTGGCGACCGCCTACCTGATCCTCGGACAGCAGGAGGCCTCGGACCTGGCCGTCGAGCAGGCTCAGCAGTTCCTGGTGGTGGCGCTCGGCGAGGAGTACCTCGTCCCGGCGCAGCCGGCGGACCAGGCCCCACTCACGCCGGAGGAAGTGCCACCGGACACGGAACAGGGAAGTCCCTAGTCTGTTGGGAATTCTCGAATGGTGAGCAAGGGACCAGTGTAACAGGGGAGGTAGGGAGCTATGGAGCCGTTTCTAACTTCCCCACCTCCCCTGTTCCGCGTTTCCCCTGATCGACATCCGAGAATTCCCAACAGACTTCCCAATTGCCAGCTCGCGATTCTCTACTCCGCGACAAGCGCCGCCAGGCCTTCCGGCTCCAGATCCTCTGGGCCGGCGCCGGGGCTCTCGTCACGCACCACACTTGCGCCGGAGCGCTCATCGAATGTGACGTGCAGAACGTGATCCATGCCTTCCCGGATCGATTCGACGTGCGTGATCAGAATCACCTGCTCGAAACGATCCTGCAGACGCTGCAGCAGCTGAACAACGCTCTCACGGCGCCGTTCGTCCAGGCCGCCGAACACTTCGTCGAAGATCAGCAGCGACAATGAGTGCCCCGCCCGATCGGCGATCATCTGGCTGATCGCCAACCGCAGCACGAGATTCGCAATATCCTCTTCGCCGCCCGAGATGACTTCCTTGACTTCGCCGGCATCCAGAACGATCACCTCGTGCGCGGCGCCGATCTCGATCTGGTTGTAACGACCGTCGGTCAGCTCCGTGACGAACACGCTGGCGATCTCCGATAGCTCTGGCCTGACTCGGTCGTTCAGCTCCTTGCGCAATGCCCCCAGTGCACCGTCCAGTTCGTTGTGTAGACGATAGTCCGCCTCACGCTCGGCAACCGCCTGCGAAATCCGCTTGTACTCACGCTCCGCCTGCCGCGCCGAGTCCGCCGCCTGCCGCGCGTTCTCCGCCTCCCCCTTGACCCGCTCCAGCTCCACGTTCGCAGCACCCAGAACCTCGCGCGCCTCCTCGTACTCCTTCTCGGCGCTCCGGTATCTCTCTTCCGAGTAGTCGAGCTCCGACCGCCTCTCCTCCAGATCCGCCAGCTGCGCGCCGATCTGCCGCTCTTCCTCCTCCGCCTCCGCCTTTGCCGCCCGCAACTGCGGTTGCCGCTCCAACCTCGTCTCCAGCTGCGTGACCTGAGTACGAAGCTCCTGCAGCTGTTTCAGACCCGCCCGCACCGCTTCGTGCCGACCCGCGTCGTAACCCTCCGGCAGCGCGGCGATTTCACCGGCTAGCTCGCGCGCCCGCGCCTCCTCCGCCTCCGTCTCGGCTCTCAGGGCATCAGCCTGCGCCAGCGCCGCCTCGGCCTCCGCCAGCTGGCGGGTAATCCGCTCGGCCTCCTCACGGGCGCGCGCGAGCTCGTCTCTCCTAGCAACGACGTCGTCGGGCTCCGCGCTCAACTGCTCGAGTCGCTTCTGGTGCCACTTCTCGTCCTGGACGACCTCCTCGTACTGGCCGCGGACCAGCTCGAGCACCGAGTCGTACTCCGGACCGAGCGCCCGCTTGCAGGTGGGACAGATGCCGTCCGGCCCGGCGGCTTCGAGCTGCTGTATCTGCGCCGCGAGCTCCTCAGCCTGGGCGCGAAGGATGCGCCGGTTGGCGTCCGCCTCCTGTCGGTCGCGATCCCAGCGGGACGTCGCCTCCTGCTGACGAGCTTCCAGGTCGTCGCACTCGCCATCCTGTACGGCAAGCTTCTCTCTCAGGTCGCCGCTCGCGCCGCCTCTCTCCGCCGCGGCCGCCGCCTTCTTGTGGAGACCGTCCACCCGTTCCCTCTGCCCCTCGAGCTGTCTCTCCAGACTGCCGCGCCGAGCCTCGGCCTCCGCCAGCCTCTGCAGCGAATCGTGCTCCGCCGGCAGGTCTTCGAGCGGTCTCATCCGGTCCCGAAGCTGCCCCAACTCCTTACCGGCGGCCTGCAGCGTCTCGAGCTCCGCCGCCGTCGCCCTCTGGTCTTTGCAAACCCGCTCGATCCGGATCCCAGCGACGCGGAGCTCCTCGCTCAGCCGCCCGTACAGCTCGCGCGCTTTCCGCAACTCGTTCCAGGCCGGCTCCAGCTCGGCGACTCTGGCGGCCGCCTCGGTCCGCCGCCTCTCGGCCTCCGTCACCTGCGCGGTCGCCGCTTTCAGCCGTACCTCGGCCTCGTTCCGCTCGCCTTCGATCTCGTCCGGATCACGGAGCGTGCGGCGCAGTTCCTCCACCTGGGCCTTGAGAACGTTGCGCTGCTGGCGCACGCGGTCCTGTGAGATCTTCAACCGCTCGTAGCCGAGGACCTGGGCCAGGAACCGGCCTCGCTCTGCCGACCCCATGCTCGCCAGGAACTGTAGGTCCTTCTGCTTAGTGAAGTAGGTGTTGAAGAACTCGCCGCGGGTCATTCCGAGGCGGCGCGTCAGTTGCCGTGTCACTTCGCCGAGCCCCGCAGCGATCGGATCTTCCTGCTCGAACCGATACAGCTCCGCGGTCCGTGGCGTCCGGATCACGCGGTAGCGCTCGCCCCGCAACTCGAACTCGAGCTCGGCCTGCACCGTCGAACGGCCGGGCGCTCGGTTGAAGCGCAACGTGTCTTTCGTGCCGCGGGCCGCCGACGCGCCGTAGATCGTCCAGGCGATCGCCTCGAGAACGGTCGACTTGCCGGCGCCGTTCGGGCCGATGATCCCGGTGAGACCGGGTCGGAACTCGATCTCGGTATCCGCGTGCTGCCGGAAGTTCTTCAGCGCCAGGCGAAGCAGCCGCATCTCACTCTCTGTCCTCGAGGATCTCGGCCTCTTCGGCCTCCTCCAGGTAGCGCAGGCCGAGCTCGATCAGCCCCTCGCGGTCGACCTGCCGCGAGTCAGGCTTCCAACGGTGTTTGAGGAACTCGGTCAGCTCCTCCTGCAGCGTCAGGCGCCTGCCGGGCGCGCCCGAGCCGCTGCGGCGCGTGACCTGAGGCGGTCGTGCGTCGAGGTTTAGGTGGAGTGCCCGAGTCCGGTACTCGCGGATCTTTCGATGGTCGAGGTCACGATAAATATCGCGCGGCACATCGTACACGCGCAGGCGGACGATTTTCTCCTCGATGCCGACGGGCACCGCATCCAGCGCCGATTCGATCAACCCATCGATCTCCTCGGGTGAGAGGTCACGCCCGCTGATCGGCTCCAGGTCGATCACCGGCCGTGGCCCCTGCAGTTCGTGGAACCTGACGTCCCCGCTCTCCGTATCGAGCTCGACGAACCCCTTCGCTCGATTCGCTTCCGACCAGACATCGATGCTCGTACGCTCGATGGCGCCGGGGTAGACCATGTTCGGCGCCAAGCGCTCGTGAAGGTGATAGTGACCGAGCGCCACATAGGTCCACTCCTCGGGCCGCAAGTCGCTGCTCCGCAACAGAGCCGCCCCGTAGTAACCAACCAGTCTGAGATTCTCATGTGCGGCGTGCGCCATCAGAATGTTGATGCCTGCCTGCGGGTCCGGTCCCATCGCCGGTTGACTGTCGGCGAACAGCGAGTTGTGGGGTAGGCAGAGTATCGCGGTGTCGAGCTCGGGGAAATGCAGTCGCTTCGGTTCCTGGTGAACGACGTGAAAGCCCGGGATCTCCGCGAACAGCCTGAGGATGTTCCCAGTCTCCGCAGCGCGCGGCGAGTCGTGATTCCCGGCGATGATGACGACTGACGTGTCGGGCGCCTGGTCACGGAATACGGCGAACTGGCGGAACGCGTCGGCGATCGCCGCGTTCGACGGGCGCACCGTGTGGAATACGTCACCTGCGATCAGGAACAAGTCCGGCGCGATCTCCGCGGTCCGTTCAAGCAGCTCCCGAAAGGCGCGAGCGACGTCCGCCTCGCGGATGTTTATGCCGTAGGCATTGGTGCGATGATACGCCCGGTACCCCAGGTGAAGGTCCGCGCTATGAACCAGCCTCATCTTGCATCCAGAAGCTCGAGAGTTCCCGTCGCATGCCCCGTCAGTTGGAGCTCGACCCCGCTCTCGGCATGAACGGCGAACATATCGATCTCGTAGTAGCCACCCACGTAGCGCCCGCGATCGATGTCGAACAGAGCCGAGCCCGTCAGGCTGGCCTCCATGTGCAACGGTGCGCCGAAGCCGGGCCGCTCGGCCCCCTGCAGATTGGAGAACCTGCCCGACAGCTCGATCACCGCCACGCGCCCCTCATCACGCGGTCGTAGCTCCAGGAAGGTGTGTTCCAGCTCGAGCGTCATGCTCCCCGCCCCGCTCGCGGCCATCCCCACCGGGAACTCGCCGACGCTCGTCCAGCGATCCCCCACCCGCACCGGGGCCTCCGGCAGATAGGTCGGCATCGCGCTCTCCAGTTGCTGGAACTGCCGCGCCAGCCCCGCCAGTTGCGGGTGCGAATAAGTCACCTCGATCGTCCGCCCGCTGGACGTCATCCTGACCCGCGCCCGCTGCGACAGCAGATCGCGCTGCGACTCGGCCTCAGTCGGTGGCGGCGTAATAGGGCGGCCCCCGATGTCGCCGGCGAACTCGTAATCGTGCCAGCGCACCTCGTAGACGTACGTACCATCTTCCTCGACCGCCGACAGCCTCTGCTCGTACTCCACCGCCGTGTGCAGACCCATGCCGGAGGCCAGCGTCTCCATCAACAGCCGCGTTCGGGCGTCCGGCTCACCCTCGCTCACGTACTCTGCCCGCATCTCGATATCGAAGCTCACGCGATAGTGATTGGTCTGGCCAACCTCATTGGAGAGTCGCAGGACGTACGCCGGCGCTTGGACGGCCACCGTCAACGTGACGGCCGCAACAACGACCACAGCGGCTCCCGACCTCAACTCAGATCTGCAACGCACCGACAAGAACCACGTAGACCAGCAAGGCGCCAACCAGACTGCCCACGATCGCCTGCTGTCTCACCTTCGCCGCGAACATCGCCTTGTCCTCCTCCAATTCGCCCCCCCGCTCCGCCAACTTCGCCAACCTGCTCGCGGTCGGCAGCACGATGAAAAGCGTGGCCAGATAGGCGAGCAGACCGACCACCTGCATTTGGAACAGCCAATGCTCGGGGAACGGCCGGAAAAAGGGTCGCCCCGTAGCAATCATCAGGATCGCCCCCGCGACGATCGTAACCGTCGCGGCTACCGCCACCAGACCACGGTATAGTCGTCTCGCCGTCCCATAAGCGAACGCGATCGTCTCCGGATGGCCCGACCCCCGCGCCCTCGATGTCCACAGGCTCAGCGTGAAGGTTCCGCCGAGCCATAGCGCCACGCCGATAATGTGTAGGAACAGCCAGATGCCCCAGAGCCTCATCTCGCCTCCTGGTTTCGTTTGCGGTCCGCCCTCAATCGCCGGCGTAAGGATCTTCCGGCACCGACACCGGTCGCCGCCGCCGCTCGACCGTCTCGCTCGACACCTGCTTTCTGAGCCTCGACCGGAAAAACGCCATCGCATCGTCGGGCAGCGCGCGCTCCGTGTGATGAAACGCCTCCAGCACCTCGCTACGTTCGCGACCCGCGACAAGATCCTTAACCTCGTTCACTCGGACTCGCTCATCGAGTCGCCTCAGACCGTGCGCCACCGCGTCCTCGAACGGCATCGCCTGACGCGGCGGATACACTTCGATCCCATCTCGCCCGCGCATCACAGCCGGCTTCGGAAACCGCAGAAAGATCGGCTGTGTGAAGTGCGGGTGCCTGACCATCAGGTCACCCTTGGGCAGGCTGGCCAGCTTCGTCTTGGTGGCCGGCGACAGCACCGAGTAGCCTGGCGTCGCCAGTTCATCCATATCCATGCGACCGTAGACCGCCGAGCCGCAGTTGCCCACCACGCGCCGGTGGACCTGCGAGCGGAACTGCTGCGCGCCGAACAGAACGAGCCCTAGGTAGCGTCCCCGCTCGCTGATGTCCAGCAGCATTTTCCGAACGTAGCTATCGGGGCCGTCCGACGGCGCGTACTTGTTCAACTCGTCGGCGAATACGATCACGTGCCTCACGCCGAGAGTGCCCGACTCCAGCCCCTCGCGAAGCCGTGAGACCACCCGTGCAAAAACGAGATCCTGAGCCTCGGGCTCGACGTTCGCCACATCGATCACGTACACCGCCCGGTCCTCGAACTCGCCCCACGGAAGATCGCTCACCGCGTCATCGTTCACCACCAACCCGTGCGCCCGGCTGACGATCCCGTTGAGGCGATTGCGTACTTTGCGGATCGTCGCCGTGTGGTGCGTCATCCAACGATCGGACCCGCCAGCCTCGCAGCATGCGAGCACGTCATCGAACCAGTCCTCTAAATCGCGAAACGTACGAACGAGATGATTGCGCATCACCGGCTGCCCGGAGTCCGGCCCGAACCGCTGGTCGAGTACACGGTCGCGAATGAAATCGATCAGCGCATCCGCCTTCGCGTCGAGGTCGTCGCGTGTCAGCAGAACCTCGGAGAACTGCATTACCTCCTTCAGACCCCAGCGCAGCGGGCGCACACTGCCCATCAGGTCCGTATGCGTCCGCAACGTGTTCAGATTCCAGCCGTCCGCCTTATAGGGTGCGAAGAAGCGGACGTTCGCGAACGGCTCGGGCGCGACCCCGAGTAGCTCGTACATCCGCCGATCGTTCTCGTCCAGCTCGCCCGCCTGGTCGAGGAACAGCAGGTCGGGTCCCTTTACGTTGAAACAGACGGCGGCGACCGAGCCCTTGCCTTCCGGCATGTGCTCGAACACCGAGGCGAGCAGGAACTCGACCAGGCTGGTCTTGGTCGCCAGCCCGCTCACCCCGGTGATGTTCAGGTGTGCCGCCTCGGGACCCAGCAGGAAATCGGCATCCAAATAGACCGGCGCCTCGAGTCGGCCGCTGGTGTAGATGCCGAGCGGGATTCCGGTCTCAGCCTCCACACCGACGTACGAGTCCATGCGCAACCCGACCACGACATCGCCGGCGTCCGCCAGGTAAACCGTCCCCATGGGGACGGGCTGAACCGGCTCCTCGGGCTCACGCCGCAGGACGGCGGCGGTGTAAAGGCGGATCTCGGGCCGCAGCGACGGCGCCTGCGCCCCCGCACCGGGATCGGCATCGGCCCCGATGTAGTCGTGAAGCGGCGACATGAGGTCGGTGTAGCTGAAGCCTTCCACCACCACGCCATACACCGTCTGCGCGTCGGCGACGACCTTGACGATCGAGCCGATCCCGATCTGCGCCTCGAGGCCGGTCCAGAAGTGGAACTCGTGGGTCGTGTTCGGCTTACGCTCGGTACCGACGACTCGTCCAATGAGTGCGCTCATGGCGTTACCAGGTCCGTTTCGATCACGATATCCAATACCTAGACGAGTGCGCCGGCCCGCTGCGCCCGCTCCTGTAGGCTCAGCACCTGTAGCTTCCTGTGCCGCAGCGCGATCACCGCGTCGCACAGCGCCGACGCCGCCGACAGCGTCGTCGTGTACGGCACACGTCGTTGGATCGCCGCCCGCCGGATCTCATAGTCGTCGAACTGCGCGTGCTTGCCCAACGGCGTGTTGACCAGCAGACCGATCTCACCCGAGATGAGATGATCGACGATGTGGGGACGCCCCTCGTGCACCTTGAGCACGGCCTGCGCCGGGATACCGCGTGCCCGCAGGTAGCGAGCCGTGCCCGACGTCGCCCAGATCTCGAACCCCAACTCGTGGAACCGTCGAACGATCGGCGTTACACTCGACTTGTCCTGATCGTGCACCGTCACCACGATACGGCCCGACATCGGCAGCGGGTTGCCCGCCGCGACCTGCGCCTTGGCCATGGCTAATCCGAAGGAGTCGGCGATACCCATCACCTCGCCCGTCGAGCGCATCTCCGGACCGAGCAGCGCATCCACGCCCGGAAGTTTGTCGAACGGGAAGACCGATTCCTTCACCGCTACGCCTTGAAACTCGTCGTCCGCCCGCAGTTCGAATTCGAACAGCTTGCGACCCACCATGCAGCGTGCTGCCAATCGGGCCAGCGAGTTGCCCGTCGCCTTGCTCAGGTACGGGACCGTCCGGCTGGCCCGCGGATTGACCTCGAGCACGTAGACGATGCCGTCCTTTACCGCAAACTGAACGTTGATCAGGCCGACCACACCCAGCGCGCGCGCCAGCGCTCGCGTGTGCTGTTTCATCGTCTCCACGTGCTCGTCCCGCAGCAGGTAGGGCGGAACGACACAGGCCGAGTCACCGGAATGGATGCCGGCATCCTCGATGTGCTGCATCACACCGCCGACGAAAACGTCTTCGCCGTCGGCGACCGCATCGACGTCGGCTTCGAATGCGTCCTCGAGGAAGCTGTCGATCAGGACCGGGTGTTCCGGTGACACCCGGATCGCTCGCTCGAAGTAGTCCTGCAGCGACTCCTGGTCGTAGACGATCTCCATGGCGCGGCCGCCGAGGACGTAGCTGGGCCGGACGAGGACGGGATAGCCGACACGTCGCGCCACTTCGATCGCCTGGGCTTCGCTCACCGCCAGCCCGTTCGGCGGCTGGTCGATCTCGAGCTCGCGGGCCAGCGCCTCGAAGCGCTCACGGTCCTCGGCCCGATCGATGGCGTCGACCGTCGTACCGAGTATCGGCACGCCAAGGTCGCTTAACTTCGACGCCAGCTTGAGCGGTGTCTGGCCACCCATCTGCACCACTACCCCCTCCGGCCGCTCCAGATGGACGATCTCGAGCACATTCTCCAGAGTGAGGGGCTCGAAGTACAGCTTGTCGCTGACGTCGAAGTCGGTGGAGACGGTCTCGGGGTTCGAGTTCACCATGATCGTCTCGAAACCCTCTTCCGCCAGCGCGAACGCCGCCGAGACACAACAGTAATCGAACTCGACGCCCTGACCGATTCGGTTCGGGCCGCTCCCCAGGACCACGACCTTACGGCGCTCGCTGCGTACCGACTCGTTCTCCTCCTCGTACGTGCTGTACAGATAGGGGGTAGCAGCCGGGAACTCACCGGCGCACGTGTCGACCATCTTGTATGACGGATGCATCCGCCAGCCCCAGCGCCGCTCCCGGACCTCGACAGCGGTCTCGTTCCGGAGCCTGGCCAGCATTTCATCGCCGAAGCCGAGCCGCTTCATCTCCCAGGTCGCCTCGCGCGTCGGCTCGGCCAGCGAAGCGTACCAACTCTCCGCCGCCACCAGCTCGCTCAACTGCTCGATGAACCAGGGGTCGATGTGGCTGACCTCGCTGATCTGCTCGATACTCAGCCCGTTGGCCAGCGCGCGCTTGATTTGGAACGGACGATCCGCCGTCGGCCGGCGCAGCGCGGCCAGCAGGGTCTCGTCGTCATCGGCGGACAGGCCGTCATCGCCCGGTGTCCGGCCGCACTCCCAACCGGCGCGATCGTTCTCCAGCGAGTGGAAGCCCTTCATCCAGGCTTCCTTGAAAGTGCGGCCAATGGCCATCACTTCGCCGACGGCTTTCATCTGCACACCGAGGGTCGGGTCGGCGCTGGGGAACTTCTCGAAGGCGAAGCGCGGGACTTTGACCACGACGTAGTCGAGGACCGGCTCGAACGAGGCGGGCGTCTCCCTGGTGATGGCATTCGGCAGCTCGTCGAGCCGATAGCCGACGGCGACTTTGGTGCCGATACGGGCGATGGGGAATCCGGTGGCCTTCGAGGCGAGCGCCGATGAGCGGGACACCCGTGGGTTCATCTCGATGACCAGCATTTCGCCGGTCGTCGGGTCCACCGCGAACTGGATGTTGCAGCCACCGGCGGCGACCCCGATCTCGCGAATACAGGCGATCGCCGCGTCCCGCATCACCTGGTACTCCGCATCCGACAGCGTCATGGCGGGCGCCACCGTGATCGAGTCGCCGGTGTGCACACCCATCGCATCGAAGTTCTCGATCGAGCAGACGATGACGACGTTGTCAGCCTGATCGCGCATCACCTCGAGCTCGTATTCCTTCCAGCCGATGACGCTCTTGTCGATCAGGATCTCGCCGATCGGCGAAGCCTCCAGGCCCGTCCGCGCCGCCTGCTCGAACTCCTCCCGATTGTAGGCGATCCCGCCCCCGGTGCCGCCCAGCGTGAACGACGGGCGAATGATCGCCGGGAAGCTCGTCTCCTCGGCGATGGCCAGCGCCTCATCCAGCGAGTGGGCGAAGCCGCCGTGCGGCACCTCGAGGCCGATGCGCCGCATCGCCGACGCGAACTGCTCGCGGTCCTCCGCCAGCCGGATCGCCCGGGCGTCAGCTCCGATCAACTCGACCCCGTACTTCTCCAAGATCCCGGAGTCGTATAGCTGGAGCGAGACGTTGAGCCCCACCTGCCCGCCCATCGTCGGGAGCAACGCGTCGGGCCGCTCGGCCTCGATCACTCGCTCCACCCACTCGGGTGTCAGCGGCTCGATGTAGGTCGCGTCCGCCAGGTCCGGGTCGGTCATGATCGTCGCCGGGTTCGAGTTCACCAGGATGACCCGGTAACCCTCCTCCTTCAGCGCGCGAACGGCCTGCGTGCCCGAATAGTCGAACTCGCAGGCCTGCCCGATCACGATCGGCCCGCTGCCCAGCAGCAGGACGCTCTGTATGTCTTCCCGCTTCGGCATCTAGGCCAGGGAGGTCCTCCGCTGTATGGACGATTGAACGTGGCCCGTGCCCAATTCTACCCGGCGGGACACGGCTACGCCAGCCGAGCTCGACGCTCGCCGCTCGCCGCCCGGAGGCCCGAGCCCGGCCGCCGCCGGTTGCACCCGGCACGGCAAGGCACCACATTCCGGGATCATTCTCGGCAACCCCCCTACTGTAAGACACTGGAGCAACTCGATGACCACCGACAACCACACGCTACGCACAATCACAGGTCGCCTTCTGCTCGTCCCGGCTCTCGCGCTGGCCGCGGCGTGCAGTACCGCGACCACACCCGTAAGCGAGCCCCGTCCCGCCACCCCGGAACCCCAAACCGAGCAGGCGGCGCCGAAGCCTGCCCTCCCCGGCGCTACCGTGGAGGTCGAGGCGGGCAAGTTCGACAACGGCAAGATGTGGACGTTCGAGTACGCACCGCTGGAGTATTTCGCCGAGACGTACGGCTTCCAGCCCGATCAGGCCTGGTTCGAGAAGGCACGGCTCGGGGCGCTGCGCCTCTCGAACTGCTCGGCCTCCTTCGTCTCGCCCAACGGCCTCGTCCTCACCAACCACCACTGCGCCCGCCAAAGCGTTACCGAGGTCAGCGGGCCCGGCGAGACTTTGCTGGACGATGGCTTCTACGCCAGCTCGCTGGACGCGGAGCGCGAGACGAGCCGCTCGATCGACCAGCTCATCGCCATCCAGGA
Organism: Gemmatimonadales bacterium; assembly: GCA_050050535.1. Classification (GTDB taxonomy): domain Bacteria; phylum Gemmatimonadota; class Gemmatimonadetes; order Palauibacterales; family KS3-K002. Next base: position 41,063 of record JASFTY010000002.1, read on the forward strand.
CGTGACCGCCGAAGTCCACGCGGCCCTCGAGGGCACGGCCGGCGCCGAGCGGGCCCAGGCCCAGCAGGCGATCGAGGAGGAGCTGTCCCAGCGGATCGCCGCGGAGCACGGCGGTGAGGACGCCGGGATCGTTGTCGAGATCATCGGGCTGTGGGACGGCGCGAAGTACTCGGCCTACGTCTTCCGTCGCTACTCCGACCTGCGCCTCGTCCTGGCACCCGAGCTGCAGATTGGCTTCTTCGGCGGCGACTACGACAACTTCACTTACCCGCGCTACAACCTCGACTTCTCGTTCTACCGCATCTACGACGAGGACGGAAACCCGGTGGAGCCCGAGTTCTGGTTCGAGTGGAGCGAGGGCGGCGTCGAGGAAGGGGACGCCGTGTTCGTCATCGGCAACCCGGGCGGATCCAGCCGGTTGCAGACGGTCGCCCAGCTCGAGTGGCGCGCAGCGGTCAGAGACCGGGCGATCTACGAGCTGTTCAAGAGCCGGGCGGATGCGCTGCAGGCATTCTACGACCAGGACCCGGAGACCGGCGAAGAGATGGACCTGCGCGACGAGATCGCCAACCTCAGGAACTCGGAGAAGGCGTTCCACGGCATGTGGCAGGGTCTGCAGAACCCCGAGTATATGGCTCGACGCCGTGACTCGGAGCGGCAATTCCGAGAGGCAATCGCCGCCGACCCAGTGCTCAGCACTCAGTCTACGGTATTGGAGCAGGCCGAGGGATTTGTGAGGATGGGGGCGGGTTACGGCAGCCTGATAGATCGGATGGGCGTAATCCAGGAGCGCCGCATGGAATACGCGGCCGAGTTCGGGGCGTTCGTCGCCCTCGGCAGCCCGACCTTCGACGCGGCGGCCATGCAGCGCGCCCAGTTGGCCTACTTCTACGTAACCGCCAGCCGGGCCGGCGCGCCGCCATCGGCACTCGCCGACTTGAAGGAGAATCTGCTATCGATAGAGGATCAGCCGGACGCACTGCAGCGCGCTCTCTTCGCCGCCCGCCTCGCCGATTTCGAGAAGCACCTCGGCGCAGAAAGCCCGATCGTCCAGAGCATCCTGCAGGGCCGCACCCCGGCCGCCGCTGCCGAGACGATCCTCGCCCAGTCGGCTCTCGCCGATGCGGCAGGCACCGCCGAGGCGCTGGAGGACGGATCGCTGACTACAGAGGACGCCGCGATCCAGATGATCGGTGCGATCGTCGAGCGCCTGCGTACCTATCAGCTCGCCTTCCAGGGCTTCGCGCAGGAGGAGGCCAGCATCGCTAGCCGTCTGGGCCGCGCCCGGTTCGCCATCTACGGCACGAAGATCCCGCCGGACGCCACGTTCTCGCTGCGCATCGCCGACGGCGTGGTGAAGGGCTACGAGTACAACGGCACGGTAGCGCCGATCTACACGACCTTTTACGGGCTCTATGACCATTACTACGCCTACGGCCCCGGCACTGACTGGGATCTGCCGGCCCGCTGGCTGAGCCCGCCGCAGACGTTCGACCTGGCGACACCCGTCAACTTCGTGCTCACCGCCGACGTGATCGGAGGTAACTCCGGCTCGCCGGTGATCAACGCCGACCTCGAGGTCGTCGGTCTCGTGTTCGACGGCAACATCGAGAGCTTGCCGGGTGACTACATCTACGACCCCGAGGTCAACCGGACGGTGGCGGTCGACGTGCGCGGCATTCTCGAGGCGCTGGACGAAATCTACGACGCCGACCGCATCGTGCTCGAGCTGACTACCGGTCAGCTCGTCGAGACCGAGGCGGCGGCAGACGCGGTGATCTCCGGTAGATAAGGGGGGGTCGGCCGAAGCCTCTCTCACCCGGTGAGCGCCTGATCGAAGTCGGCGATGATATCCTCCGGGTCTTCGAGTCCCACGCTGACCCGGATCAGGTTCTCGGAGATGCCGGCCTCGGCACGCTGCTCCGGCGTCAGCCGGGCATGGATCATCGAGGCCGCGTGGACCGCCAGCGTCTCGGTACCGCCCAGGCTGACCGCGCGCCGCGCCAGCTGCATGCGGGCGGCGAAGTTGCGGGCCGCCTCGTAGCCGCCTGCGAGCTCGAAGACTACCATGCCGCCGAAGCCGTCCATCTGCCTCTTGGCCAGCTCGTGCTGCGGGTGTGAGACGAGTCCCGGATAGTAGACGCGCTGGACGGCGCTGTGCGACTCGAGAAACCGGGCCACCGCCATCGCGTTCGAGTTGTGGCGCGCCACCCGGAACGGCAGCGTCTGGATCCCGCGCGCCAGGAGCCAAGACTCGAACGGGTGCGAGATGCCGCCGTGGATGACGAGCCCGAGCCAGAGGGTCTCGATGCGCTCACGGTCGCCAACGACGAAGCCCGCAGTGACATCGCTGTGGCCGCCCAGGTACTTCGTCGCGCTGTGCACGACCAGATCGAGCCCGTGCTCGATCGGACGCTGATTGATCGGCGTGGCGAACGTGTTGTCCATGCAGGTCGTGATGCCACGCTCGCGTGCCAGCGCCGCGACGCCCGCCAGGTCGGTGACCGCCAGCGTCGGATTCACGGGACTCTCAAGGAAGATGAGGCGCGTTTCGGGCCGGATCGCCGCCTCGAACGCCCCCAGATCCGTCTGCTCGACCAAGCTCACCCCGATGCCGTAGCGCGGCAGCCAGGCCTCCAGCGCCTTCATCGTACCGACGTAGTGGCAGGTCTGGGCGACCACGTGATCCCCTTTCTTCAGCAGCCCCAGAAATACCAGCATGATCGCCGCCATCCCCGACGCCGTCACCAACGCCGCCTCGCCACCCTCCAGCACCGCGATCGCCTCCTGCACCGCAGTGAAGTTCGGGTTGCCGTAGCGCGTGTAGAACGTCTCGGGCCGCGTTGCCGTGGCGGCGTCGGCAACCTCGCCAGGCTCACGGAAGGCGAAGGTCGAACTCTGCCAGATCGGCGTCCCGATCGGCGCCCCCATACCCGGGCCATACACCTCCGGCCCGGCAGCCGAGTGGATCGCCCGCGTCGCCGTACCCCAGCCTTTCGATTCCTGCTTCTTGCCCCTACTCATCATCGCCTCGTTTCTTCCCCCTTCTTGTTTTCATTCTTCCCCTCTTCCCCCCTCATCCTACTCTTACTCGTAATCGTAATCGTGCTCGCAATCGTGATCGTACCCCAGTCCTGCTCGTTCTCGGAAACTGGCTGATTTTGAACTCGATTACGATTGCGATGA
>JASFTY010000003.1:0-30335 GCA_050050535.1 Gemmatimonadales bacterium
AAAGGTCTTGATCGTGGCACCCACGACGTCGTAGCCGCGCTCTACCAGGCTCGCCGCGGCCAGCGACGAGTCGACGCCGCCGCTCATTGCGACCAGAACTCTGTGACCGTCCACGCTCTTCTCGGTCTGCCTTTGCCTTCCGCACGCGAGCCAGGGGGCGGTGGTCAGCTGGCCGCCACTCCTCGCACCCGCCGTACGATCTTGGGGATCACCTCCAGCGCGTACTCGATCTCCTCCGCTCGAGTCCCCCAGCCGAGGCTCAGGCGGATGGCGTTGCGGGCGAGCTCGCCCTCACGGCCCATCGCGGCGATGACGTGCGACGGTTCCACGCTGCCGGTGCTGCACGCCGAGCCCGAGGAAACGCAGATTCCCTCGAGATCGAGGGCGGTGAGCACGCCCTCCAGGTCGACACCCGGGACCGAGATGTTGAGCACGTTGGGCAGCCGCTGCGGCGCGTCGCCTCCGTTGACCACGATACCCGGCAGCGTCTCGTTCAGCCCGGCGAGCAGCCTGTCCCTGAGTGCGCTGAGCCGTGCCGACTCGGCTTCGCGCTCCGAGGCCGCGACGGCCGCCGCCTCGGCGAAGCCTACGATCCCTGCCACGTTCTCGGTCCCGGAGCGGAGACCGCTCTCCTGACCGCCGCCGTAGACGATGGGCTCGAGTTCGACGGCGCCGCTCAGATACAGCGCACCGACACCCTTAGGGCCGCCCAGCTTGTGTGCGGAAAGCGCCACGAGGTCGACGCCGATCGCGTCGACTTCGAGTGGTACCTTGCCGAAGGCCTGCACCGCGTCGGTATGGAGCGTCGCGCCGCCCTCACGACAGAGCTCCGCCAGCGCGGCCAGCGGCTGAACGACCCCGGTCTCGTTGTTCGCCCACATCACGGAGACCAGCGTCGGCCGGCCATCGGCCGGCAGCAGCCCGGCGAGTGCATCGAGGTCTGCCGTACCGTCGGCCTTCACCGGGGCCACACGCACGTCGTAGCCGTCGGCAGCGAGCACATTCGTCGCCTCGACGACCGCCTTGTGCTCGATGCTCGATCGGATGACACAGCCGCCGGGACGCCGCCTGGCAAAGCCCAGAACCGCCAGACAGTCGGCCTCGCTACCCGAGCCGGTAAAGACCAGTCGGCCCGCCGCGCCGCCGAGGGCAAGGAGCGTCCGCCGCCGCGCTTCCTCTACCGCCACTCGCGCGGCACGGCCGTAGGCGTGGATGCTCGACGGGTTGCCAAACTCGTCGCCCAGGTAGGGTGCCATCGCCTCCGCCACCTGCGGGCGCAACGGCGTCGTCGCCGCGTAGTCGAGGTAGACCCGCCTTCTCACCAACTCTCCATCTCCATCTTCGTCTCCATCGCCATCCCCATCGAACTCGATGACGATGACGATGGCGATGGCGATGGAGATGCTAGGAAACTATCCCGGCCGCACGTGGAGGGAAGGCGCGCGCCCTAGAAGCTGCTGACCGGAAGGCTCACCACGTCGTCGACCCGCACCGTCTCGCCTGTATGGAACGGCTCGCCGTAGGCGGCGCGGATCAGCGATCCGTAGCCTGCGTCGCGGATCCTCACGAGATCGTAGAGCGGCACCGCGGCCGGGTAGAGCTCGCCCAGCGCCTCGACGTCGTCGAACTGCGAGCGGTAGCAGCGGATCGCCTCGAGCTTACGCTCGAACGCGTCGCTCGTATCGACCACGAACGTCGGCTTCAGCGCATGTTCGCGATAGGCGAGCGCGTAGATGACCTTGGCCGGGCGGTGCGCTTCGCCGGCGGCGGGGAAGTTCCGCAAGCCCGCCAGGTAGCAGGCGTCGTAGCCCAACTCGGACGCGACTCGATGGTCCGGATGGCGGCCTTCGAAGTAAGGCAGAATCACCGTGCGCGGGCGCAGCTCACGAATCGCCTCGACCAAGCGGGTCCGGCTCTCGAGGTCGTTGCGGATCTGTGCATCGGGAAGGCCCAGCAACAGACGCGTCGTGAGCCCGAGGATCTCGGCTGCCCGCTCGGCTTCTGCATGGCGCACTTCCGCCGTGCCGCGGGTTCCGAGCTCGCCGGCGCTCAGATCGAGAATCCCGGTCTTGTGGCCCTGGTCGGCGGCACGGATCAGAGTGCCGCCGCACAGTAGCTCGGCGTCGTCGGGATGCGGTGCGATAGCCAGCAGATCGACCATGGGCTATAGGATGTGGACGTTCAGATCCAAACCGCAACCCGCTGGTCCCCATTCCCCTCCCATCCCCATCCCCATCGCTATCGAACTCGCCGTCGATGGGGATGGCGATGGGGATGGCGAGGGCGAGGAGAAGATTACTCGTAGCGGAGGGCGGCGACGGGATCGAGGCGCGAGGCGCGCACGGCGGGGAAGAGGCCGAACACGATGCCGGTGATGGCGGCCGCGGCGATGGCGAGCAGGATCGACCAGAGCGGGATGACCGCCGGTACCGGTGTGAAGGAGTTGAGCAACCAGGCGATGATGGCGCCGACGGCCAGGCCGAAGACGCCGCCGACGGTGGTGAGCGTTACCGCTTCGACCAGGAACTGCCAGAGGATATCGCGGCGGTTGGCGCCCAGCGCCTTGCGGACGCCGATCTCGCGCGTGCGCTCGGTCACCGAGACGACCATCACGGCGATAACTCCGATCCCGCCCACCATGAGGCCGACGCTGGAGAGCGCGAACATCACCGCGAACAGCGCTGCTGTGAGCTGGTTCCAGATATCGTACATCGACTCCTGAGTCACGATGTCGAAGTTGTCTGCGTCACCCGGGCCGAGTCCGCGCAGGCTGCGCATGCGGCCGGTGACCTGGTCGATCGCCTCGCTGATCTCGACCACCGGCTTCGCCACGACCGTTATCCAGACCAGCTCGTCGAACGAGATCCAGCGGACGTTCCCCATCAGATACTTCTGGCCCGTGTTGAACGGGACGAACACCCGGCTGTCGCCCAAGGCGGCGAACAGGTTCGGTGGGTGCTTGTAGACACCGACCACGAGGAATGCCTGGTTGCCGATGCGAAAGGTCCTGCCGACGGCGTCGAGTGGCGCGAAGAGATCGCGCGCGGCGGAGCTGTCGATGACCGCCACCGGCCGGCCAGCCTCCTCTTCCAGCTTCGTATAGAAGCGACCGGCTACGATGTCGCCGGCATCGGTCTGCATGAAATCGGAGGGCACGGCCAGGATGCTGGCATCGGTCTCGTTGCCCCGGGCGCTCAGCGACACGTCCAGCCACGACATATCGGCGGACGCGAAGGAGTTCGCCACGTTGGACAGCGCCTCCAGCGAACGAGCGAAGCGTGCCGGGATCGGCGGCCGCCGCTGCCAGGTCGGCTCCTCCTCGTCCAGCGGCGTGCTCATCTCGACGCCGTACGATCGGGTGATGTAGAAGGTATTGGCGCCGGAGGCCTCGACGAGTACGTTGAAGCTCTGGTTGACGCCCTGGATGACCGCGGCCATCGCCACCACCACCAGCACGCCGATGCCCACCCCAAGAATCGTCAGACCGGTGCGGACTTTGCTCTGTCCGAGCGCCTGCAGCGCGATCGTGACCCCCTCCTGGAGTGCTCTCGTCCTCATCGCTAGCCTCGCTTATTCGTATCGCAGGGCGACGATCGGGTCGAGCCGCGATGCGCGTAGCGCCGGATAGACGCCGAATACGATCCCGACCATCAGCCCGAGCGCAACGCCCATGACGATCGCGTAGAGTGGCACCGAGGCGGGCAGCGGGAAGGCCATATCGACCAGCTTGGCCAGCGTCGTTCCGGCGGCTACCCCGATCGCGGCGCCCACAGTGGAGAGCGTCGCCGACTCGGCCAGGAACTGACGCGTGATGTCGACGCGCCGGGCACCCAACGCCTTGCGGATGCCGATCTCGCGCGTGCGTTCCAGCACCGACATCAGCATGATGTTCATGATCACGATGCCACCGACGACGAGCGCCACCGCCACAAGCCCGGGCCCCGCAGCCAACAGGACGTTCTTGATGGTGTTCCAGGCGTCCAGCACCTCGCTGGCCGTCTCGATGTCGAAGTCGTTCTCCTGGCCGGGCCGCAGCCGGTGGCGCGCCCGCAGGGTCTCCTCGGCCGCCGCCTGCCCCGCCGCCATCGCTTCTTCCGTCCTGAACTTGACCTGGATGCCACGGACCACATTGCGGCGGCGCGAGAAATCGGCCTGAAACGCGCCCCACGGTACGACCACCGCCGCGTCGCGGATGATGCCGATCAAGCCGCCCTGCAGCTTCAGCACGCCGACGACCCGGTAGCGGAACGGCCCCAGCCGGATGTCTCTACCGATCGGCGACTCGTGCGGGAACAACTTCTCGGCGATGGCGTTGCCGATCACCGCGACCCGTATCGCCCGCATGTCGTCGATACGCGTCAGACCACGGCCGTCCACGACCTCCCAGCCCTGCAGTGCCAGATACTCGTCCGTCACGCCGATCAGTCGCACGTTCTTGCGCTTGTTCTGCCCACTGCGAACCTCGGGCATAAACCGCTCGGCGCTGTACGACATGTACCATATGTCGGGGATCTCCTCCCGCAGTACCGCGGCATCCGCAGTGGTGATGTCGGGATTGCGCGACTGCCCGCGCAGTGTCCGAGCGTCCTGGCGGCCGCCGCGTCCCGACCACACCCGCTCGATGGTTATCGTGTTGATCCCGAAGATCGAGCCGGCGAAATCGTCCTGCACGTAGCGGTTCATCCCCTCGACCACGGCGAACACCGAGATCAGGAAGGTGACGCCGACGATCACGCCGAGCAGCGTGAAGAAGGACTTGAGCTTCTGGGCCCATACGGTCCTCAACGCCAGCAGAACCGCATCGAGGATCTTCAAGCTACAGGCTCTCCTATCGTGTGCCGCTGGTCGGTCTCGATCACGCCGTCCCGGAGCGTGATTAGCCGGTCCGAGTATGCGGCGATGTCCCGCTCGTGTGTGACCAGCAGGATCGTTTCGCCGCGATCGTGCAGGCTGACCAGAATCTCCATGATCTCCTTCGACGTCGCCGAGTCGAGGTTGCCCGTCGGCTCGTCCGCCAAGAGCAGCGACGGTTGGTTGACCAGAGCCCGGGCCATGGCGACCCGCTGCCGCTCGCCGCCCGACAGCTCGTTCGGATGGTGGGTCATGCGGTCGGCGAGCCCCACCGCGTCCAACGCCCATCTCGCCTGCTCGTGCCGCTGCTTCGCCGGTAGGCCGGCATAGATCAGCGGCAGCTCGACGTTGTGCAGCGCTGTCGTCCGCGGCAGCAGGTTGAACGTCTGGAAAACGAAGCCGATCTGGCGGTTACGGATCCTGGCGAGCTCGTTATCGTCGAGTTGCGAGACCTCTTCGCCACCCAGCCAGTACTGGCCGGAGGTCGGTGTGTCGAGGCAACCGATCAAGTTCAGCAGGGTCGACTTGCCAGAGCCCGACGGCCCCATGATCGCGACGAACTCGTTCCTTTCGATCTGCATGTCGACGCCGCGCAGCGCACGCACCGTCTCGGCGCCGAGCTCGTATTCCTTCGTGAGCCCGCGTGTCAGGATTACGGTGTTGTTGTCCGGAGGCATCATCATCTATCGTCACTCCCCTGGCTAGTTGTTCCCACTGTTGTTGCTGGGCCGTACGAGGTCGCCTTCCCGAAGCATACGTATGGCCTGGTAGCTACCGGCCACGATCAGCTCGCCCTCCTCGAGTCCCTCGAGGACCTCGAAGTGCTCGCGCCCGGCGATGCCGACGGTCACCGGTCGGAAGCTGACCGTATTGTCCTCGTTCAACACGAAGACTCCCTCCAACTCTTGGGGCTCCTCTTCCTCGACCAGCTCGATCTCCTCGCTGCCCGTGTCGCTTCCGGTCTCCCGGTCCTCGGGCTCGGGTGTGCGAAGCGTGAGCGCGATGATCGGGATACTGAGCACACTGTCGCGCGCCTCGGCGACGATGTCCGCAGTGCACGAGAGGTCGGTGCGCAGTGACTCGGGCGGGTCTTGGATGCGGATCACGACCTCGAAATCGACCGACTGATCGGAGGTCGTGCCGCTGAAGCCGAGCGCGCCACCCTGGATCGAGCTATGGGCGATCTCGGTGACGACGCCGGTGAAGACCTCATCAGGGAAGGCGTCGATCTCGATGTTGGCGCTGTCGTTCAGCTGGATCTGCGGGACGTCGGTCTCGTCGACCTCGACCACCGCCTCCATCTCCGACAGATCGGCGACGGTCGCCAGCACCGTGCCCGGATTGTTCATCGTGCCGATGATCGCCGTCTCGCCCTGCTCGACGTTCAGACGTGTTACGCGGCCGGTGAGCGGCGCGGTGATAACCGTCTTGGCCAGCCGGTCGCGCGCCTCGCGCAGGTTGGCGCGGGCCTGTTCCACCGAATGCTCGGCTGCCTGGTAGAGCGCTTCCTGCACCTCGAAGCTCGTCTCGGCGTCTTCGAGCTGTTGATCCGATATCAGCTCCGGGTTCTGTTCGTAGATCCGTCGTGTGCGGTCGAGCACTCGGCGGGCCTGCTCGCGGTTCGCTCGCGCCTGTGCCACCGTCGCCTGGCTGGAGGCGAGCGCCGCCTCGGCGCGCTGCTCCGCCGCCAGGTAGGTGGACTGATCGATGATCAGTAGCGTGTCCCCCTCGGTGACCCATTCACCCTCGAGGATGCGCAGATCGACGATTCGGCCGGAGACGTCGGCCTGGATCTCGACCCTTCGATAGGGGCGGATGCGGCCGCTCGCCGTGACGACCGACACCAGGTCGCGCCGCTGCACTTCCTCCGTACGGACCTCGGTCCCTCCGCGGCGGCCCTGTCGCATAGCCAGCGCGACGAAGACCAACAGTATCAATGCGCCGCCGCTCGCGATGATTACTTTCTTTCTATTCACTAAGTCAGCTCCCGTAGGACTACCTCGTAGAGTACTACCCTTTGCGCTCGCAGTTTATTCGCTTCTCCGCAGGTCGAGCGGGCGACCGACTGCCGCCTCGAGCTGGGTCAGAGACTGATAGAAACTGAACACCGCATTGATCTGGTCAACCTCGGCCTGGGCGGTCAGCGTCTGCGAATCGAGTAACTCGAGGAACGTGCCGGCACCCAGCTGATAGCGCTCTTGCGCCAGGCGCATCTCCTCGCGCGCCATCGCCGTGTTCTCCTGCTGAAGCAACACCGTCTGAAAGGCGGTCTCCATGTTGTGGACGGCCTCGGTGACATCGGCCCGTATCTGCAGCTCGAGGCCGCGGACCTGGTAATCCAGGTCGTTGCGCCGTGCGATCGCCGACTCGACCTGGACCTGGCGGTCGAAGCCGGTGAAGATCGGCAGCGAGAAGGAGAGGCTGACGGAGACGGGCGAGTTCTCGAAGTCGAAGGGGAAGACGTCGTTCTGTCTTCTGATCCTGGTCGCGATGTCGATCGAGTCCTGCGGCTCATCGAACGCGAAGTCCGAGCAGCTACTGAACTCGGGTGGTATCGAGCCGGTGGAAGCGTCGTAGAGCTCGGCGAACGTGTTGCAGAGCTCGACCGTTGCCGCCGAATTCAGCCGCGCGCCACTCACCGCGCTGGCGATCGAGGAGGTTGGGTCGGTCTCCTCACGTGTGAAGCCGCTCCAGCCGGCTCGCAGCGAGAGGGTGGGGAAGTACGACGCCTTTGCCACCTTGACACCGGAGTTGGCCGCATCGCGGTCGGCGCGGGCCGCGATCAGGGTCGGGTGAGCCGCCATCGCCTCGGCGACCCAAGATTCCAAGTCCAGCATGGGCTCAAACACCTCGAATTCGCTCACCAGCTCGATCTGGTCGGCGGGCATCTGGACCCCAAGCGCCTGGATCAGCCGGAGCTTGGCGACCCGGGCGGTGTTTTGGGCCTGGAGTAGGGCGACCTCGGCCTGACCGCGGGCCACATCGGCCTGCATCGTCTCCAGCCGCGTACCGGCTCCCACTTCCTCGCGCGCCTCGGCCAGGCGCAGGTGTTCCTCCGAGCGTCGCAGCTCGCGCTCCGCCTGGACGGCCTGTTCCTGCAGCCTCAGGACCTCGATATAGAAGCTGGTCACCGAGTTGGTCAGCTGGAGCTCGGCGTCGTCGATCCGGCGCTCCACCGCCGTGCGCTCGGCTCGCCGCTGCCCCGGCGTGAACAGTGTGCTGCCGTTGAGCGCGTAGGTGAGGCCGAAATAGTAGTTGGAGATCAAGATTGACGGCTGGGCGCTGGTGAAGCCGCCGTACTGCTCCTGGCCGGCATCCTGCCAGGAGGTGGAGAACGACAGGTTGGCGTCCGGCAGGAACAGGTTGGCATTCGCCGCCCTCACGTTCCAGCGTGCGGGCGCTACGTCGTTCAGCGTCTGCTGGAAGGTCGGGTTGTTCTGCCTGGCCAGCTCGATCGCGTCGGCCAGCGTCATGCGGACGACCTGCTGGGCGTTTAGGCCCGGTACGGCTGCCAGGAGGCACGCGAGAAGCGTGCTCGGGACCGCTGTCCACTTCATAACCAACTCCACGCTCGGGTTAGCTAGGGCTCTTCGAATACAGTTAACAGCTTGCTGCAGCTGACCGATGCGAACTGCGCAGCCCGCAACACATGTCCGCCACACGTCGCCCGTCCCGGGCGGGCCCAGGCGGCCGTGCCCGGCGCTCTCCGGCGAGTGCAGCGCCTTTGCTTACTCGTACGAGCCCGTTCAGTCAAGAGTTTCGGGGATTCCACCCCGCGGCCCGGCCGCAAGCGGGCCGGGGCTGGACCCCGGGATCTCAGGTGGGTACCGCGGGCACCGAGGCGGCAGCCGAGGCCGATCCCCCGGCTGCCGCGCGGGCGCGAAGGCCTATGCGCCGAACCCGCCGAACAGGGTGGATACTGCCGCCTGGAACACCACCCAGATGAGATAGAGCGCGAGGACCGTGCCGATCCCCTTGCCCGCCGTCAGGCGGCCGCCGGAGAGGCCGGACTCCACCGCACCGAGCGCCGTTCCCATCCACAGCCCGAAGAGGGTGATGTTGTTGAGCAGATACCCCACGAACGTCTCGGGTGCATCCTGTAGCAGGAGGCCGAGGCCGAGCTTCGTCTGCATGTCCTGCGTCGAGATCCAGATCGGCAGCACGATGAAGGAGCCCAACAGGCCGATCCACCATACGTGGGCGGTCGCGCTCAGGTGCTGCTTGTAGGTCGAGTCCTGGCCGTGGACGACGTTGAACGCGAGGTACAGAGCCCCAGCAACGACGAAGGCCGCGATGAAGGTGAACACCAGCAACGACGCCGCCCCGCCGAACCGGGTAATCACCAGCATCGTCTCCGGGTCGGGCGCCTCCTGACCCTCGGGGCGCGCACGTGCCTGCGCTTCCAGCGAGGCCTGCAGCACCTCTGCGGGGACGAGCAGCATGATCACGGCCCCGACGATCGCCACGATCGCCAGTGCCCAGAACCAGGGCGAAGTCCGGCGCAGGACCGCACCCAGGTCGGCCGGCGCTGTGAACGCCAAGATGACACGCTTGATCAGGTTCGGTGTCGCCTCGACACCAGCCGGCTCCGCGGGCTGGGGTTGGTAGTCCATTGATCCCCCTCTTCAGTTGGCCGAGTCGCCGTTGTCGGACCGGACGGCGAGGAACCCTTGCCCGGGGACATCGACCTTCATGACTTTCTCGCCGTCTAACCACACGTGGTGAGTTGCACCGCTCTGTGAGACAATCGTGATGTGACGTAGCTGGAGCTCGGCGGAGCCGATAGTAACCGACTCCATGCCCTGATCTACGATCCGGACCGGCTCCTGGTTTCGGTCGCGGGGCACGATAATGCTCGCTTCGACCGACCCCTTTTCCCTCAACAGTCTGTTCGCGAAGAAGTAGTGGTGAGCAACGTACTTGTCGAGTACCGCCACATCGCCCGGCACCAGGAACTCCTTCATCTCATCGCCGCGCGGCGACCGCACCTCGAGCCGGATCCTGTCGCGCGACAGCGTGCCGACGATCGTCGTCGCCGCGGAACCGTTGATCTCGGCCTCGTAGCGCAGCGGGCGCGACCGCGCCCCCAACACCTCGAGCGCTACGCTGGCGCGGGCCGTGCTGCCGTCGAGCTTCAGGTTCTGCTCGGCACCGGCCCGGAAGACGGACCCGGCGGAGCCCGCCCGGTCGCGGCGGATGATGAACCGCTCCTCGCCGATCCGCGCACCGTCCAGGTAGAGGGTGAAGGTGCCGCTGTCGATGATGTCGGGCCGGCCGGCCGGCGCCGGGCGCCCGGCGACACCCGGCAGGAGCGTCAGGGCAACCGGGATGGCGCAGGCGAGGCCGGCGCGTCTAGTCCGCGGGCTCGGGAAACAGCCTTGCCTTGACCTTCTCGAGGACGTGCTCGTAGATCTCTTCACCTTTCTTGGCAGTGGCAGCGGATGGATGGCCGATCGCGCCCTCACACCCCGGTGGTGGCTTCGGCATCCGGCCTCGAAGGTAACGCCGTACCGCCTTCGCGTCGAGCGGGTAGTCGTGGATCTCGTCTCTGCGCACCAGTTCCGGGAAGAGGTACATCATCACCGAGGTTTCCACCTCACCGGCATGCTCGTGCTGTCGCTGCAGGTCGAGGAACTGCCCGACTCGCACGCTCTGCAGGTCGACGACCCGTACCTGGGCATGCTCCGTCACGACGGTGGTCACCGCATCGAGGTGCGGATCGTGGAAGTGCGCCGTGATCAGGATGAATTCCTCGAAGCCGTGCCCCTCCCATGCGGCCAGCAGATCGTTCAAGGCTCGGTGCAGGGTCTTGCGCCGCAGCGAGGCGGTGCCCGCATAGGCCTGCTCCGTGTCGACGTTCACACCGTAAGCGAAGGTGGGGGCAACGAGTATGCCGAACTCGACCGACAGGTCATGCGCCAGCCGCTCGGCGAGCAGGGTGTCGGTCCCGAGCGGGAGATGCCTGCCGTGCTGCTCGCAGGTCCCGATCGGGATGATCAGGCGTTGATCTCGCTCCAGGTACTCGGCGACCTCCGGCCACGACATATCCTCGAGCAGCAGCGGCTCACCGGCCTTCCACGACTTGGCCACGCGGCCTCCAGGGTAGGGTATTGACGGCTGGCCCAGATGTCGCCGGCACGTTGCTGCCGGCGTCAGCCCGCGTCAAGGCTTGCCCGTTGATGTTCCGTTGATCCCGTTTCGACACAGTGGTGCGGCAGCGCAAGAGGGGAGGTCATCGGGTGCTCGCGTTCGTCCGCAGTGCTGCGATACTGGGCATCGACGCGTACATCGTCGTCGTCGAGGTCGATGCCGCGGCCGGTCTGCCGGCGATCGCGACGGTGGGGCTCGCGCAGGGCGCGGTCAAAGAGGGGAAGGAGCGGGTCCTCTCCGCGCTTCAGAACTCGGGCTTCGAGATCCCGCCCCGGAAGATCACCGTCAACCTGGCCCCGGCCGACGTCAAGAAACAGGGAAGCCACTTCGACTTGCCGATCGCCTGCGGTCTGCTGGCGGCCACCGGGCAGCTGTGCGCCGACTCGCTCGCCCGCTACGCGCTGGCCGGCGAGCTCGGGCTCGACGGTGCCCTGCGACCGATACGCGGCGCCCTCTCGATGGCTCAGGCGGTGCTGCAGGCGGGCCGAGCCGGGTTCATCGTCCCGGTGGCCAACCTCTCCGAGGCCTCGGTCATCGAGGGGCTCGATGTGCGAGGCGCCGGATCACTGGGCGAGGTGGTCGCCTTTCTGAGCGGAAGCTCGGGCCTGCCGTCGGTTCGCTTCGATCCCGCCGCTGCCTTGGATCGGCGACCGCGCTCGGACCTCGATCTGGCCGACGTGCGCGGACAGGAGCACGCGAAGCGCGCCCTCGAGATCGCCGCCGCCGGCGGCCACAACATTCTTCTGGTCGGGCCACCCGGCGGCGGCAAGACCATGCTTGCCCGCAGGCTGCCCGGCATCCTGCCGCCCCTCAGCCTGGCCGAGGCGATCGAGGTGACCCGCGTCCACTCGGTCGCCGGCCAGCTCGCGCCCGATCAGGCGCTCGTCTGTCGGCGCCCGTTTCGCGCGCCGCACCACACGGTCAGCGACGCAGGCCTGATCGGCGGCGGCGCCGTGCCACGGCCGGGTGAAGCATCGCTCGCCCACCACGGCGTCCTCTTCCTCGACGAGCTCACCGAGTTCCGCCGCAACGTCCTCGAGGTGCTCCGCCAGCCGCTGGAGGACGGCCAGGTGACTATCGGTCGAGCCGCCCGTTCACTCACCTATCCGGCACGGTTCGTTCTGGCCGCGGCGATGAACCCCTGCCCCTGCGGCCACCTGGGCAACGGGGCCCGGCGCTGCCGCTGCACTCCGCGCATGATCCAGCGCTATCGGGCGAAGGTCTCCGGCCCGCTGCTCGACCGGATCGACCTCCACATCGAAGTCCCGCCGGTCTCGTGCCCCGACTTGCTGGCCGACGGTGATGGAGACGGGTCGCACGACGTGGTGAAGCGCGTCGAGCGCGCCCGTCGCATTCAGGAGGAGCGCTTCGCGAAGCGGGAGGGCGTGTTCGCGAACGGGCAGATGGCGGCCCGGGACGTCCGCTCGCTCTGCCGGGCCGACGAGACGGCGATGTCGCTGTTGCGGGCGGCGATGGGCCGGTTCAGCCTCTCGGCGCGTTCCTTCCACCGGGTGCTCAAGATCGCGCGCACCATAGCCGACCTGGAGGCGAGCGAGCTCGTCCGGGCGGCGCACGTCGGGGAAGCGATCCAGTATCGGGGGCTCGACCGCGCGGTGGGTTCGCGGCCGTCAGCTTGACAATCACCGACCTCTCTCCTGAGTATTCGCGGACGACACGATCGCCGACGACCGACTCATGGATCGAGAGAATAACGTCCTCCAAGAGAAAGAGCGGGTGCTGCACGCCCTGCTGCGCGAGTGCGGCTCGGTACTGGTCGCCTACAGCGGCGGCGTCGACTCCGCCTACCTGGCGAAGGCGGCGCTCGAAGCGTTAGGCCCGGAGCGCGTGCTCGCCGTCACCGGCCGGTCGCCCAGCTATCCGGCGGTGCAACACGAGGTCGCGGAGTCGGTCGCCGAGTCCATCGGCCTGCCGCGCCTCGAGATCGACACGCATGAGCTGGACGACCCGAGTTACGTAGCCAACCCGCGGGATCGCTGCTACTTCTGCAAGGCCGACCTCTACGGCCGCCTCGTGGCGCTGGCCCGCGAGCACGGTCGTGCCGTGGTGCTCGACGGGTCTAACGCCGATGACCTCGATGACCACCGGCCCGGCCGGGTTGCGGCGCGGGAGTTAGGCGTCCGCTCACCGCTTCAGGAGGTGGGTCTGCGGAAGGACGAGATCCGCGCCCTCTCGCGCCGCGCCGGCCTGCCGACCTGGGACATGCCGGCCTCGCCGTGCTTGGCCAGTCGCATCAGCTACGGTACGCCCGTCACCCTCGGGCGGCTGCGCCGGATCGAAGAGGCGGAAGCGCGCCTGCGGTCGCTGGGAGCGTGGGGTGATCTCAGGGTGCGGCAGCACGGTGAGTTGGCGCGCCTTGAGGTCGATCCCGCCGCCCTGGCCGGGCTCGTCGAGCCGGGACTGCGCGGTCGGGTCGTCGAGGCGCTACGCGGTGCCGGGTTCGCGCGCGGCTGCCTCGATCTGGTTGGCTATCGGCGCGGCGCGCTCAACGAAGGGCCGGGTGAGGGTCCGTGGGTCAACCGCGCCGGGGATGACGTCCGCACCGAAGAGGCGGAGCAGGGTCTGCTCGAGCTGGGTATCGGTGTGCGGGTCGAGGACGGCAGCGCAGACGGTCAGGTAGCGGTGCTGGTCGGCGACGGCAACTCGTTCGCCGCGCTTCTGGTTAGCGACCGTGACGCGGCGGTGCGGAGCTGTCGGGCGGCCGGCTTCCGTCACGTCGCCTTGGGGCTCTACTAGATGCGTACGTTCGTCGCGCTCGTCCCATCCGCAGCGGAGCAGAAGCGGCTCGCCGATGCGGCCGCCGGCCTGCGCGACGCCGGCTTCCCCATCCGCTGGGCTCCGCCCGAGAACGTCCATCTCACCCTCAAGTTCCTGGGTGAAGTGTCGGAGGAACGGGTGCGAGAGGTATGCGGCGCCGTGGACGGCACCGCCGCCGGCGTTCCGCCGTTTGAGATGGGGGTCGGTGGGTTCGGTGCCTTCCCCTCGCTTCGCCGACCGCAGGTCGTCTGGGTCGGGGTCGAACGCGAGCCGACGCTGGAGTCGCTGCAAGCGGCGCTGGAGGAAGCGCTGGCGGGACTCGGCTTCGCGCGGGAGGAGCGGGCGTTCCGGCCGCACCTGACGCTGGGCCGGGCTCGTAAGCGTGTGTCGCCCAACGAGTTCAGAGGACTGGCCGATCTGCTGCAAAGCATCGAATACCGCGATGTCTTCCAGATTCGATCGCTCGACGTCATGAGGAGCAGGCTGATGCCGACGGGAGCCATCTACGACGTCGTTCGTAGCGCGAACTTCGAATCCTGACTGTTTCGCCGCGCGAAGGGGGAAGATGCGAAGCTGCCTCAAGCTGATCGGGTGTGGGACGCTGCTCGTCGCGGCCCTCGTGGCCGGCTGGCTCGCCCGGCACGAGATAGCGTCCTACGTATCCGGGGTCGTCGGTCGCGGCGACGCCCCGAAGGAGGCGGCCGCGTCGAGCGCGCCCGAGCTGGCGCGACGCGTGGATGACAAAGTCGTGGCGCTGGGCCAGGGTGAGCTCGATGAAGCCGTGCTCGACACCGACGAGCTCAACGCCTGGATAGAGTACGGACTGAGGGGGTTCTTCCCGTCGTACATCAGCGACGTCAGGGCGGCGATCGAAGAAGAGATGCTGGTGCTGGCGGGACGTGTGGCGCTGCAGGAGGTCCCGGGAATCGAAAGGATGGGGCCTTGGGTCGCGTTTCTCGGTGACACGGCCGCCGTCTCGTTCAGCGGCCGGCTCGACGGCCTGCGGCCCGGTGCGGGAGTCTACTTCGTCGATGAGGTTCAGGTGGGGGCGCTGCCGCTGCCCGACGCGATGCGCGATCAGCTATTGGCTCAGCTCAAGGGTGGCTCGAGCGGCGACCTGCCGGTCAACGCGGTGGCCTTCGAGCTGCCACCGTTCGTGACCGACCTCGGTGTGCGCGAACATTATGTCTACCTGAGGAGTTCACTGGATAGAGGCCGTTAGGCCACTTGGTGCCGCGCCGGGCCTATGCTAAGTTCAGCAGTCAGCGAGTGAATCGAGTAGAGAGCTGGCGAAACCGGAGGGGGTCGAGATAGCTTTCGATTGACGCCGCGCATCACGACAACAGAGGGCGCGGTGGATCTTGAGGCGGCTTCGGGAGGTAGGACAGTAAGGAGGTCACGGTCTCTTGCCCAGGAGCCGGGGCGTTCCATGGGAAATCCCGCATGATGGCCAAGAAGAGAGCACAGGCAAGGAAGAGGCAGGATTCGCCGGAGCAGCAGCCGCAGCGCGCGAAGCGGCGCCGGGCAGACGAAGGCACAGGTCGCTGGCTCTGGGAATGGGTCAAGTCGATCTCCGTCGCGATCCTGCTGTTTCTCATCATTAGAACGTTCGCCGTAGAAGCGTTCAAGATCCCGACCGGGTCGATGGAGGACACGCTCCTGGTCGGTGACTTCCTCTTGGTCAACAAGGCGGTCTACGGCGCCCAAGTTCCGTTCACCGGTGTGCGCCTGCCGGCGATCGAGAACCCCGAGCGGGGCGACATAGTGGTTTTCGAGTACCCGCTCGACCGATCGAAGAACTATGTGAAACGTGTTGTTGGTCTACCGGGCGACAGGGTCGCCATGCGTGGCGGCGAGCTGTACGTGAACGGTGAGCGACTGGAGGAGGACTACGTACAGCATACGCAGCCGGGCAACGACTACTATGACCATCAGTTCGAGTGGCAGAGGGATTACCTGCCGCCCGAGGTGGATGGCAGCACGTATCGCCCGACTCGCGACGACTGGGGCCCCATCCTCGTGCCCGTTGGTCAGTACTTCGTTATGGGCGACAATCGCGACAACTCGCAGGACTCTCGTTATTGGGGCTTCGTCGATCGAAATCTGATCAAAGGGCGGCCTTTGTTCATCTACTATTCGTTCGACCGCAGTAAGCTGCGGCCACTGCCGTGGCTGACGGAAGTCAGATGGAACCGCGTGGGTGACCTGGTTCGATAGGTCGCCCGGCATTAGTCTACGGTGACCGCTGAATCCCGATCGAGGGGCGGAGTTGTGCGATTGAGTCGAGAAGGGCGGCAGCACACACCTGACGGCGCTAACATTGGCGATCGTCGCGACGAGCGGGCGCGTATCCTCCCGGCGTTCGAGCCTCCCCACCGCGCCGCCACGCCGCCCGGCTCCCTGGACCAGTACCTCAGGGAGATCAGCGCCTACCCGCTCATCGGCAGGGACGAGGAGGGAGTCCTGGCCCGCAAGATCCGGCGCGGCGACCGGGATGCCCTGGAGAAACTGGTCAACTCGAATCTCCGCTTCGTCGTCTCCATCGCGAAGAAGTACCAGAACCAGGGCGTCGCCCTCGCCGATCTGATCAACGAGGGCAACCTGGGACTGATACGCGCCGCCGAGAAGTTCGACGAGACGCGCGGCGTCAAATTCATCAGCTACGCCGTCTGGTGGATCCGCCAGGCGATCCTGCAGGCGCTGGCGGAACAATCGCGGATCGTACGCGTGCCGCTCAATCGCGCCGGTGAGCTGCACCGGATCGGCAAGCGCTCCAGCGCTCTCGTCCAGGAGTTGGGGCGCGAGCCGACGGTCGGCGAACTGGCTGAGGGGCTCGAGGTCGATGCCGATGAGCTGTACAAGACGATGTCCATCGCCATGGCCCACCTCTCGCTCGATGCCCCGCTGGTGCCCGGTGAGGACAATAAGCTGCTCGACTACCTGCCCGACGAGGTCCGCCCCGGGCCCGAGCAAGAGGCGTTCGAAAAGGCGCTGAAGATCAACGTCGAGGCCGCCCTCTCGACCCTCAAGCCCCGAGAGGCCAAGATCCTGCGCCTCTACTACGGTCTGGACGGCGAAGAGGCCATGACCCTGGAGGAGATCGGGCAACAGCTGGGGGTCACCCGCGAGCGGGTCCGTCAGATCAAGGAGCGGGCGCTGGCTCGTCTCCGCCACGTCTCGAGGGCCCGATCGCTCGAGAGCTTCCTCGGTTAGACTGGTCAACGAATCCCCCAACTTCCTTGACATAGCTGGATTCCTCGGATATCCTACCACGCTGTACCCAAAAGCGGTGAACCCCGCTACGGAAATCCGCACCGGCGCGGAACCGGTGCTAGTCTGACGGTACCATGGCAGGACTGCTGACCAAATCGATGAAGACCCCGGTGGCGAAGCCCGAGGAGCTCACCCGGCACTGGTACTTCGTGGACGCCGACGGCGTCGTGCTGGGCCGCCTGGCCGCTGAGGTCGCTAAGGTGCTTCGGGGCAAGCACAAAGCGATCTATACCCCCCACGTCGACTGCGGTGACGGCGTCATCGTCGTCAATGCCGAGCGCGTCCGCCTGACCGGTAAGAAGGCGGAGCAGAAGCGCTACTTCCGCCACAGCGGTTTCGTCGGCGGTGCCAAGTTCATCCCGTTCAAGCGCATGCAGGAGCGGCGTCCGGAGTGGGTGATCAGGCGGGCGGTGCAGGGTATGCTGCCGAAAACGACCCTGGGACGCCAGATGCTCAAGAAGCTCCGCGTCTACGCAGGGCCCGAGCACCCGCACCAGGGTCTCGAGACTCAGCCACTGAAGATCAAGAGTTAACGAAGCGCTACAGGTCGGAGCATGGTCGGAAGAAAGCTGGAAGACGGGCGAGTCCACGCGGTAGGTCGCAGGAAGACGTCGGTCGCTCGCGTTTACCTCAGTCGCGGCAAAGGCGAGTGGCGGATCAACGGCCGCTCGATCGCCGACTACTTCCCGCGCAGCGCCTATCAGACGATCATCGAAAAACCGTTCCAGGCCACCGATACGGTCGGCGAGTACGACGTCACGGCCAGCGTGCGTGGCGGCGGCCTGACCGGCCAGGCGGGCGCCATCCAGCTGGGAATCGCCCGGGCCCTGCTGGTCGAGGATGAGGACCGCCGCACAAGGCTGCGCCGCGAGGGGCTACTCACCCGTGACCCGCGGCGCGTGGAGCGCAAGAAGTACGGTCAGCCGAAGGCGCGAAAGCGCTTCCAGTTCAGCAAGCGCTAACGCCACGGGGGATGCGGCCGCCGGACGCATGCTGCCGCGGCCGAATTCCACCGATCACCGATCACCGACTACTGATCACTGAACCATGGCGGTAGGACTCGAAGACCTTCTACAAGCAGGGGTCCATTTCGGTCACCAGACCCGTCGTTGGAACCCGAAGATGCGCCGCTACATATTCGCCGAGCGCGGCGGCATCTACATCATCGATCTCAGAAAGACGCTCCGTGAGCTCGAGCGTGCCAAGGCGCTGATCCGCGAAGTCATCCACAGTGGCGACTCGGTCCTCTTCGTCTGCACGAAGCCGCAGCTCAGTGACACCGTCCGTGGCGAGGCGGAGCGCTGTGGGGCCTTCTACGTGACCGTCCGTTGGCTCGGTGGCATGCTCACCAACTACCAGACGATCAAGAAGAACATCCGGCGGCTGAAGGAGCTGGAACGCGGCGCCGAGGAGGGCGCCTTCGAGTTCTACACCAAGAAAGAACGTCTGCTGTTGGATCGAGAACGTGAGAAGCTCGACCGCTATCTCTCGGGTATCAAGGATATGTCCCGGGTGCCCGGCTGCCTGTTCGTCGTCGACGCCCGCCGCGAGGCGATCGCCATAGCCGAAGCGAACAAGTTGAACGTTCCGGTCATCGCGATCGCGGACACGAACGCCGATCCCGATCTGCTGACCGTCCCGATCGCCGGCAACGATGACGCGATCCGCTCGGTCTCGCTGATCACCAAGGAGATCGCCGACACCGTCGAGGCCGCCACCGCCGAGGTGCCCGAAGAGTTGCGTAGGGCAGCGGCCGCCGAAGAGGAGGAGGAGGTCTTCACCTACTCGAGTGATGGGGCCCTGGGTGCGGTGAGCGAGCGCGAGGGCGGTGGCCGGCGCTCGCGCAAGCGGAGACGGCCGCGACCCGAGGTCATCGCCGCTCACCGCCCTTCCGGTGACGCCGAACCCGGCGAGCCTGGAGGCCCGACCGGTGAAGACGAGGGGGAAGGAGCGGCGGACTCGGAGGAAGCCACCGGTGACGAGACGAGCGAAGAATGACCACTGGCGGGGCCACTTCGGTGGCCCGCTTTTTTGGATCGATGAACCTCGAACGAAGCGAAGATGACTGAGATAAAGGCAGCAGCCGTAAAGCAGCTGAGAGAACGCACCGGCGCCGGAATGATGGACTGCAAGCGCGCGCTTCAGGAGACGGGCGGCGACATGGAAGCCGCCGTCGAGTGGCTGCGCAAGAAGGGAGCGGCCGCTGCGGAGAAGCGTGTTGGCAAGGAAGCCCGCGAGGGTGTCGTGGCTTCGTACATACACCACTCGCACAAGGTCGGCGTGCTCGTCGAGCTGAACTGCGAGACCGACTTCGTTGCCCGAACCGAACAGTTCCAGGAATTGGCACGTGACCTGGCGATGCACATCGCAGCGGCCGACCCGATCGCAGTGGCGCGCGAGGATGTCCCGGATGAGGTCGTCGAGCGCGAACGCTCCATCTACCGCGCCCAGGTAGTGGAGCAGGGTAAGCCAGAGCACGTCGCGGACAAGATCGTGGAAGGCAAGCTGCGCAAGTTCTTCGAGGAACGCACACTCCTGGAGCAGAAGTACGTCAAGAACCCCGAGGTCACGGTAGCCGACCGAATCTCGGATACGCAGGCTCAGCTGGGCGAGAAGATCGCCGTCGGCCAGTTCGCACGATTCAAGGTTGGCGAATAAGTGGCGTCAAAACGTGGGCTACATTATCGGCGAGTTCTGCTGAAGCTGTCGGGCGAGTCGCTGGCGGGCAGTGAGGGGTTCGGCATCTCGCTGACCGCGATTGATCGCCTGACCGAGGAGATAAGTGCCGTCAAGGAGGCCGGCGTCGCCCTCGGGCTGGTCGTCGGCGGCGGCAACATCGTGCGGGGCGCGGCGGCGGCGGAGGGCGGGATGGACCGGGTGTCCGCCGACTACATGGGCATGTTGGCCACAGTGATCAACGCTCTAGCCGTCCAGGACATGCTGGAGAAGAAGGGCGTTGATAACCGCGTGCTGACCGCGATCCGCATGGACGAGTTGGCCGAGCCTTACATCCGCCGGCGCGCGCTTCGCCATCTCGAGAAGGGGCGGGTCATCCTCTTTGCAGGCGGCACCGGCAATCCGTACTTTTCGACCGATACGGCTGCGGTGCTGCGGGCGATCGAGATGGAGGCCGAGTTGATCGTCAAGGCCACCAAGGTCGAGGGTGTGTACTCGGCTGACCCGATGACCGACCCGAGTGCCGAGCTGATACCGGAGATATCGTTCCTGGAGGTCATGACCCGAGAGCTCGGCGTGATGGACGCTACGGCCATCTCGCTCTGCAAGGACAACAACCTACCTGTGGTCGTACTCAACATCGAGCGGCCGGGCGCCGTACTGGCGGCGGCGCGCGGCGAACCGGTGGGCACGCTCATATCCGGGGAGGTTAGCTCATGACATCGCTGAAGGAGACCCGGGGTCGGATGGAGAAGTCCCTCGATGCAGTGAGACGGGAGTTCGCATCGGTCAGGACCGGCAAGGCGTCGCCAGCGGTCCTCGAGCACGTGCGCGTCGAGGCCTACGAGACGCACATGCCGCTCGAGCAGTTGGCGACGATCAGCGCGCCGGAACCTCGCCTCCTCGTGGTACAGCCTTGGGACAAGAACCTGATGGGAGTGATCGAGAAGGCCATACAGAGTTCGGATCTCGGGCTGAACCCCTCTAACGATGGGACCGTCATCCACGTACCCATCCCGCCCCTCAACGAGGAGCGCCGCCAGGAACTCGTCAAGGTTCTGCACAAAATGGCCGAGGAAGGCCGCGTCTCACTGCGTGCCGCTCGCCGCGCGGCCAAAGACGACATCAAAGCCAAGATGAAAGACGGCGAGATGCCGGAGGATGAAGGGCATCGTCTGCTGGACGAGGTGCAGAAGTTGACGGACGAGTACGGCGAGAAGATCGAAGCGCTTCTCAAAGCCAAAGAGGCGGAGGTACTCGAGATCTAGCCGGAGTGTCGTTCCTGTCCGCGGAGCCGACCACCGCCGAGGCAGTAGGGGTCAATGCCTTCTGAGCTTCTCCAGCGAATAAGAAAGAACCAGCGCAGCGTGCCGAGGCACGTCGCCATCATCATGGACGGCAACGGCCGTTGGGCGAACGAGCGGGGTCTACCCCGTCACGAGGGCCACCGCGCGGGGATGAAGTCGGTGCGTGACGTGGTGGAGGGCGCGATCGAGGCGGGGATCGAGGTGGTTACGCTGTACGCCTTTTCGCAGGAGAACTGGCAACGGCCGAAGCGCGAGGTCGCCTTCCTGATGTCGCTGCTGAAGAGCTACGCCAGTTCGCAGGTGCAGGAGCTGGTCGACAACGGCGTCGAGGTCCATGTGGTGGGCGACATCGATCGTTTCGAGACGGCGGAGCGCAAGGCGATCGATATGATTCTCGGACGGACACGCGGCGGCGAGCGACTGCAACTCGTGCTGGCGATCAGCTACGGGAGCCGCGGCGAGATCGTGCGCGCGGCGCGCCGGTTGGGCGAGCGGATAGCCGCGGGCGAACTGGAGGCTGCGGCGATCGACGAGGGCGCGTTCGCCGCAGAACTCTACACGGCTCCCTGGCCCGATCCCGATCTGATGATTCGGACCTCGGGTGAGTATCGGATCTCGAACTTCCTGTTGTGGCAGCTCGCCTATGCCGAGCTGTACACGACGCCGGTGCTCTGGCCGGATTTCACGCGCGAGCATCTCTTCGAAGCGATCCTCGACTACCAGAGACGGGAACGCAGGTTCGGCAGGGTGACGTGATGGCTCGGTCCGGCGGCGAGCTCATCAAGCGCATAGGCGTTGCGGTCATCGGCATACCGCTCGCCGTCGGGCTCGTCTTCCTGGGCGGCTACTGGCTGGCCGGCTTCGTGGCGCTGCTGGCGTTGGCGGCGGCCTGGGAGTTTGCTCTGATGCACCGGGACAGCGGGATGCCCGCGGCGCCGCCGGTGGCGGCGGCGCTGGCGGCGGCCTACGTCCTGTTCGCCGCCACGCTTCCTCTGGAGGCTTACGTCGTGTCGGCCGCGCTTCTGACGCTCATCGTGGTGACGGTTTTGGTGTTAGCGACGAGAGCGACGGCGCGGCCCGGTGCGATGGCGTTGACTTGCGTGTTCGGCGCGCTCTACAGCGGGGCGACCCTCGCCTTCGCGCTCTGGTTGAGGGCGGAGGGTGGTGCGGCCCCCGGGCTTTCCGGAGCCGCTGTCGTGATGCTGCCGGTGGCGATCACCTGGCTCGGTGATACCGCCGCCTACTCTGTGGGCGGTGCGGTGGGACGGCACAGGCTGGCGCCGGCGATCAGCCCCAAAAAGACGTGGGAGGGGGCGATCGCCGGCTTCATCGCGACGGCCGGCGGCGCGCTGCTGTACGTCGCGCTGACACGGCCAGTCGTGCCGTGGACGATGAGTGCCGCCGAGCTACTGGGCCTGGGAGCGATTCTCGCCGTGGTGGGGCAGGCTGGCGATCTCGTCGAGTCGCGGTTCAAGCGCGAGTGCGGCGTCAAGGACAGCTCCGCCCTGTTGCCGGGACACGGTGGGATACTCGACCGGCTCGATTCGTTGTTCTTCGTTTTTCCGTTCGCCTACGCGTACATCGCGATCGTAGGGATCTGATGGGCGTGCGAACCGTCGCGGTGCTGGGCTCGACCGGGTCAATCGGCAAGACGACCCTGGAGGTCATCGGCGCCTTCCCGGAGCGCTACCGTGTCCTCGCGCTGACTGCGAACCGGAGCGCCGATGCGCTGCTCGAGCAGGTCGACCGCTACCAGCCGGAGCTGGCGGTGCTCGCCGACGGACCGCTGCCAGGCGGCGGTCCGCCGGGCACCAGACTGGCCGCGGGTTGGGATGCCGTGCTTGAGGTGGCGGCACACCCCGACGTCGAGATCGTGGTCAACGGACTGGTCGGCGCAGCCGGCCTCGAGCCGTCCCTGCTGGCGTTGGAGCGCGGCAAACGTCTGGCGCTGGCGAACAAGGAGTCGCTGGTGGTCGGTGGGCCACTGGTCCTGCAGGCGCTGGAGCGGGGGGGCGGCGAGCTGATACCGGTGGACAGCGAGCACAGCGCGGTCTTCCAGTGCCTGGAGGGCGCGGCCCCGGAGAGTGTACGGCGTGTCGTCCTCACGGCGTCCGGTGGACCTTTTCGGGACCGCGATCCGTTGGATCTGACGGAGGTGACGCCGGATGAGGCGCTCCGTCACCCGACCTGGAGCATGGGTGCGAAGATCACCATCGACTCGGCCACTCTGGTGAACAAGGCGCTCGAGGTCGTCGAGGCCCACTTCCTGTTCGGGCTCGAGTACGAGCAAGTGGCGGTGGTGATCCATCCCCAGTCGATTGTCCACTCGCTGGTCGAGTTCCGTGACGGATCCGTGCTCGCCCAGCTGGGATACCCGACGATGGCGACCCCGGTGCTGTACGCGCTCGGCTACCCGGAGCGGGTCGCGGTCGATGGGCCGTCACTCGATCTGGCCGAGATCGGCTCGCTCGACTTCGAGCCGGTGCCCGAGGGTCGGTTTCCTGCGTTCGAGCTGGGGCGCGAGGCGGCGCTGCGTGGCGGCACGGCGCCGGCCGTGTTCAACGCCGCCAGCGAAGAGGCGGTCGCCGCTTTCCTGGAGAGGCGGCTCCGCTACACAGGGATCCCTGAGGTGATTCGTGGGGTACTCGACGCGCACACGGTGGAAGGCGTGACGGAGCTGGAGGTTGTACGGCGCGTTGATGGGTGGGCGCGTGCGACGGCGCGCGCCAGAGTCGATGAGATCGGAAACAGAGCACCGCGGTTGGCCTGAATGAACTCGATCCTGGCATTCATCATCGTACTGGGCGTCCTGATCGTGATCCACGAGCTGGGACACTTCATCACAGCCAAACTCGCCGGCATTGCGGTGCCACGCTTCTCCATCGGCCTCGGACCCAGGGTGTGGGGGTTCAAGCTGGGCGAGACTGAGTACGTGATCTCGGCACTCCCGCTCGGTGGCTACGTGAAGATGGCGGGCATGGGTGACGACGAGGCGCTCGAGACTCTGGAGGGCGGTAAGTCCGATCTCGAGGTCCCTCCCGAGCGGCGCTTCGATTCGAAGTCGGTGGGGGTGCGATCGGTAGTTATCTCGGCCGGCGTGATCATGAACTTCCTCTTCGCGATCGTCGCCTACTCCGGAATAGCCTACTATCAGTCGTGGGTACCGCTGATCGGCTCGGTGGTGGAAGACAGCCCGGCCGAGGAAGCCGGCCTGCAGGCTGGCGACCTGATCACCGCGGTGGACGGCCAGGAAGTCGACATGTGGTCCGAGTTCGCGAGCTACGTGAGCCAGCGACCGGGCGAGCAAGTGACGCTGGGCGTTCTGCGGGAGAACCAGCAGCTAGAGTTGCTGAGTCGGATCGAGCGGGCGGTTACCATCGTCGACTCGGTCAGCGGTGATTCACTGGTCCACGGTCAGATCGGTGTCTACCGCGATACGATAGACGCCGGCCGCGCCTTGGGGTTCGGGGGGTCGCTGGTTGCAGGCACGCAGCGGACCTTCGAGTTGACGTGGCTGATCCTGCGATTCGTTGGACGGCTCATCACGGGCGCGGAATCGGCGCGCGACATCGGCGGCCCCATTCTCATCGGACAGCTGTCAGGGCAGGCGGCGCGCGCCGGCGTCGGCTACCTGATCGCCTTCATGGCCTTCCTGAGCGTGAACCTCGCGGTGCTCAACTTGCTGCCGATACCGATACTCGACGGGGGGCACCTCGTCTTTCTGGCCGTCGAGGCGATACGTGGACGCGCCCTGTCGCTGCAGACGCGCGCCCGGCTGAGCCAGGTCGGGTTTCTGCTCATCCTGGCGATCATGGTCTGGGCGATCACCAGCGACGTCCTGCGAGCGGTTGGGAGCTAGCGATTCCCGAGATCCTCCGCAGGAATTCCCGATTCCCACAGTCCCAGCTGCGGCGAGCGGACGGCGGCAGCCAGCTCGGTAACGTTGAGTCCCGGCAGCGGCTCGTCTTGGACTGCCACGTGCAGCGGCGCGGTGTAGCCCTTGCTCTCCAGCGCATCGCCGATCACCTCGGCGGCCAGTGCGGGCTCGTTGCACTCCTGGCTGAGGTGTGCCAGGACCACACCGGCCAGCTCGGGGTGGTGGAGCTCGGTGCCGAGCGCCGCCGCCGCCCGGTTCGAAAGATGGCCGTGCCGCCCGGCGATACGGCTCTTCAGCGACCAGGGGTAAGGGCCGGTGCGGAGCATCACCTCGTCGTGGTTGGCCTCGAGGATGAGCAGGTCGCAGTTCTTGAGGGCGTGACGCACCGAGACCGTCGGCGAACCCAGGTCTGTCGCAATGCCCACCTTCAGACCGCTGGACCGTTGCTTCACCGTCACCGCCACCGGATCGATGGCATCGTGGCAGGTCAGGAACGGCTCGACCCGCAAGTCACCCAGGTCGACCGCTCGGCCGGCACGGTAGAAGCGGAGGTCCTCGTCGCCGCCGAGCAGGGCGGAGCAGGAGGCCGCCGTGGCCCGGGCGATGTATATGGGGATTTTCCAGCGGCGGGCGATCACGCCCATCCCCTGCGTGTGATCCCGGTGCTCGTGCGTGATGAACAGTGCCGCGATGCTGTCGGGCTCGACTTCGACGGCGGCGAGGCGCCGCTCTATCTGTCGGCCGCTGAAGCCGGCGTCGACGATGATGCGTGTTTCGGAGGTCTCGAGAAGTATTGAGTTGCCGCGACTGCCGCTACCCAGAACGTGCGCCCGGAATGTCATCCACCCCGCCCTTTGCGCCAGCAGCTCTCCAGATATCGCCGCCCGCGCTCGCCCAGTTCAACGCTGCGCCTGGCCATCGCTCGTTCCGCCGTGTCCAGAAACTCGGCCAGGCGATACTCACCCAACTCGGCGCCTTCACCCCAGCTGAACGGCTCTACGTAGCGGGGCGGCATGACGCTCCCGTATAGATTACTGCCGGCACCCACGACGGTGCCAGTGCCCAGCAGCAGCCCGATCCCCGTCTTCACGTGATCGCCCAGGAAGCAGCCGACCTTGAGGCTGCCGGTGTCCTGCACGCCGGCCGGCGTCCAGACGCGCACGGGACGGTAGTTGTTCTTCAGGTCGCTGTTCGTCGTTAGGGCCCCCAAGTTGACCCATCTGCCGACGTAGGCATGCCCCAGATAGCCTTGGTGGGCTTTGTTCGTGTAGCCCAAGATCACGCAGTCCGCCATCTCGCCCTGCAAATAGGAGAAGGGTCCGGCGTCGATTCGCTCGAACGAACCGCCGAGCAGGCGCGAGCGCGCGCCGACCGCTGCAGGGCCGGCGAGGCGCGTACCGGTGCGGACCTCGACGCCGTCGCCGAGGCGGATCGGTCCCTCACGAGTATCGAGGAATGCCCCAGGCTCGATGTGAACATTCGCCCCGAGCAACACCTCGTACCGGCCTTCGCTATGCACGCCGTTCGGCACGTCGGACGCCGCTGGCGCGGCTCCCGTCAGGTCGCGGGCCAACTGTTCGAAACCGTCCGTCAGCAAGTCCCACACCCACTCCAGAAGCCGGCCCCGCACGGCGATCCGCGTCGGCGGCGCGGAACCGAGAGCCAACTCGCTGAGGAAACGCTGATCCGGTCGCTGCCCTGCCGGCAGGTATAGACCCACCGGCTGCTCGTCGATCAGGTAGACCGCCGGGCTCTCCGGCGGCGCGACCTCGGCGACCCGCTCGGGAACCGCGCGCGAGCACCAGAACACTGTTCCCTCCGCGGGGAGGCGGTCCGGCTCCAAAACATCCGGCGCCCCTGCCTCGTTGAAATCGAGCAGGTGCTCTGACGTCAGGTATCCCGCCAGCTCGAGGTCGAGGACGCGCGCGGCGCGTTCGGCCAGCTTCTCGGCGCCGAACAGCAACTCGCCTGCCGGTCGCGTGAGGGCGAACGGCTCCCAACTTTGGGCTCGCAAGTCGTCGAACAGGATGAGTCGGGGGCGCGCCATGGCTCAGTCGTTCCCTGATCGGAGGGTGTCGGGCAGCTCGGCCAGCAGCTGCTTCAGCTCCAGCGCCCGCTCGCGCGGCGCGACGAAGGTGATCCCCGAGGCACGTACGATGACCAGGTCGGCGGCGCCATAGGCGACCACCGGGCCGTCCTCCGCCCAGATCAGAGTGTCCTGGCATTGGACCGCGTGGGCGTCGCCGATCGAGAGGTTGCCCTGTACGTCTCGCTCGCGCACGCGCAGCAACGCCGCCCAGGCACCGACGTCATCCCACTCGAACCGGGCTTCGACGACCGCGATGTTCGGGCTGCGCTCCATGAGACCGTAGTCGATGGTCAGCGCCGGCACGTGCGCGAAGAACTCCGCTACCTCGCCGGCGCTCAGCCGCTCGAGATGCTTGGCCAGCTCGGGTGTGTGAGCGTCGAGCTCGGCGAGCAGTACCTGCGGCCGCCAGACGAACATGCCCGAATTCCAGAGGAAACCGCCCTGTCCCAGATAGCCCGTCGCCTCGCCTAGATCCGGCTTCTCGACGAAGCGTCGTACCTCGAAGACTCCCGGCGTCAGCGGGTCGCCGACCTCGATGTAGCCGTACCCGGTCTCCGGCCGCGTAGGTCGAATCCCGACAGTGATCAGGCGGCCGGCGTCACCCGCGGTATCGACGGCGATGTCCAGAGTCGAGATGAAATCATCGAGCGGGCGGATCACGTGGTCGGAGTGGAGTGACACCATCACGACCCGCTCGGGCTCGTCGGCGCGGGCGATGATCTCGCTGGCCGCCCACGCCAACGCCGGCGCCGTGCCTTTGGCTTGCGGCTCGAGTAGCAGCTGGTCAGACGCGAGGTCGGGGAGCTGATCCTCCAGATGCGGCCGTAGATGCCCGCCGGCCACGACCAGCACGCGCGCCGTGTCCGTCAGCGCCCGGGCGCGTTCCATGGTCTCTACGATCAACGGGCGGCTGCTGGCGAGCGGTAGGAACTGCTTGGGCCGCTGCGGCGTGCTGGCGGGCCAGAATCGCGACCCAATACCGCCTGCCAGCAGGACGACCCAACGTTCGAAGCCGGCGTTCTCGCTCACGCCGTAACCTGTGGCAATGGGTTGAGCGTCGGGGCGGCCGTCAGACCAGCTTCGCGATCTGCTCGCGGTTGTGCCGCAGTTCGTACAAGAGACCGCCGAACGGAACACCCCCCTTGACGAAAGTCACGAGAATCAACTCGGGGGGTACGTCGGTGACGATCGCCACCCCGTCGGCGTACTCCACCACTGCGGTGACCAACCCGTTGTGGTCTGCGGCGGAGCCCAGCTCACGCGCGCTCTGTAGCAGGTTCGGCGCCATGGCGGCGACGGCGTCCGCATCACTGTCCGCTGACCCGATCTGGTCGATCAGCAGCCCGTCCTGCCCGACGGCGAATACCGCTTCCACCTCAGAGCGGTTCGACAGACGACCGAGAAGATCTTTGAGCGTTGGCATCCAGTACCTACGGTCTGGTGGGTACGGGGGAGTGCGGCCATTGTACCTGCCGGGGCCTACAAAGTCAAGCGCAGTCTAGGCTTCGCAGCTTGACAGTCAACCTCCGCGCGCGTAAGGTTGCCCCATCAACATGGTGAACCTCGAGCAATTGCGCAGCCGCGTCGCGCTGGTCCTGACGCTCGCGTTGGCGCTCGTCGCCTGCGGCGATGAGTTGGTTACCGACTATCCGCGTCCGCTCGCCCCTTTGGAGGAGGAACTCATCGATTTCGTGGACGGCCCGCTTACCGGCGCCAACGCCCTGAACCTCGTGGCCGGCCGTGGGTTCGGCCGCCCGAACGTCACGCGCGTGAACGAGACCCTGGCGTGGGATATCGCCTTCGCCGTCCTCGATGGCGAGCCCGCCTGGTTACCGCGCGGCTTCTTCGACGGCATCGAGCCGTCCACCGGCATCAGGATCATGCAGGTGGACTTCGAGGACATCGAAGTGCTGCCGCCGGACGAGGCGTCCTATGAGCTCGAGGAGCCCGTGCCCGCGACGGTGGGGACCACTTACGGCATCCGCAGTCGGACCGACCCCGCGCTCTCGTTGCCCTGCCACGTCTTCGCGAAGCTGGCCGTCGACTCGATCACGGGCGATCCGGCACGCGTGTGGTTCCGTGTGCTCTGGAACCCCAACTGCGACAACACGAGAGTCACACCCGGCAGCAACTAGCCGGTCGAACCGAGCATGCTCGACCTCAAGCGGATCCGTTTCGATACCGACACGGTGAAGGATGCGCTCGCCAAGCGCACCGACCCCGAACTGGCGCGTTACGTCGACGAGGTCC
The DNA here is from genome assembly GCA_050050535.1 of Gemmatimonadales bacterium. Classification (GTDB taxonomy): domain Bacteria; phylum Gemmatimonadota; class Gemmatimonadetes; order Palauibacterales; family KS3-K002. The sequence goes on from JASFTY010000003.1 coordinate 29,249, forward strand.
TCCAGCTGGACGAAGACCGACGCCGCACGATCCAGATAGTCGAAGATCTCAAAGCTCGCCGCAACGAGGCCTCCAGGGTGATCGCCGAGCGGAAGAAAGCCGGCGAAGACGCGTCGTCGCTCATCGCGGAAATGCGCGATGTCGCCGCCAGCATCGGTGAGTACGACGCGCAACTCGGCACCGACGAGGCCAGGATCGAAGAACTGCTGCTCGAGATACCCAACACGCCCCTGCCGCCCGTACCCGCCGGCGACGAGTCGGCCAACCGGCACATCCGCGTTTGGGGCGAGCCGATCGAGCCGGCCGCCTGGCGGAGGCCGCACTGGGATCTCGGCGCCGCGCTCGGCATCCTCGACCTGGAGCGCGGCGCGAAACTCTCCGGCACCGGTTTCCCCGTCTACGTGGGCGCCGGCGCGGCGCTGCAGCGCGCGCTCATCAACCTGATGATCGACGTGCACCGCGAGAACCATGGCTACGTCGAAATCCAACCACCGTACCTGGTGCGGAGCGAGACGATGCGCGGAACGGCCCAGTTGCCCAAGCTGGCCGACGATGCATATCAGATCGCTGGCGATGATCTCTGGTTGATACCGACCGCCGAAGTTCCGCTCACGAACCTTCACGGGGGTGAAGTCTTGGGCCCAGGGGATCTGCCACGCCACTACGTCGCCTACACCGCCTGCTTCCGGCGCGAGGCCGGTGCGGCGGGCCGCGACACCCGCGGCGTGTTGCGCATCCACCAGTTCGACAAGGTCGAGCTCGTCCGCTTCGAGCGACCCGAGGACTCGGAGGCCGCCTTGGACAGCCTGACCGGCCATGCCGAGAGGATCCTGCAGCTACTCGACCTTCCCTACAGAGTCGTCCTGCTGGCCGCCGGTGACATGGCGCAGTCGAGTTCGATGACCTATGATCTCGAGGTGTGGTCGCCTGGCGTCGAGCGCTGGCTCGAGGTCTCGTCGTGCTCGAATTGCACCGACTACCAGGCGCGCCGCGCGGGGACCCGTTTCCGGCGCGAGCGCGGCGCGAAGCCGGAGTTCGTGCATACGCTCAACGGGTCGGGCCTCGCACTTCCGCGCACGGTGATCGC
>JASFTY010000004.1:0-28935 GCA_050050535.1 Gemmatimonadales bacterium
ATGAGGAACTCGATAGACTCGGCGGGCGGCATATCGGCCAGGAAGTTGCGTATCAGGTACATGCGGTTGAGCTCTTTCTCCGGCAGCAGGAGTTCCTCGCGGCGCGTTCCCGAGCGATTGATGTCGATGGCGGGGAAGATCCGTTTGTCTGCGATGTGCCGGTCGAGGACGATCTCCATGTTACCGGTCCCTTTGAACTCCTCGAAGATGACCTCGTCCATTCTGGAGCCGGTCTCGATGAGGGCGGTTGCGATGATAGTCAGGCTACCACCTTCCTCGAGGTTGCGTGCCGAGCCGAAGAAGCGCTTGGGCTTGTGGAGTGCGTTGGCGTCGACACCACCGGAGAGGATCTTGCCCGAGTGGGGGACGACGACGTTGTAGGCGCGGGCGAGTCGCGTGATCGAGTCCAGCAGGATGACCACGTCCCGCTTGTGCTCGACCAACCGCTTCGCCTTCTCGATCACCATCTCGGCCACCTGCGTGTGGCGGTCGGCGGGCTCGTCGAACGTCGATGAGATCACCTCCGCGTCGACATGCTCCTCCATGTCGGTGACCTCTTCGGGTCGCTCGTCGATCAGCAGCACGATGAGATGAATTTCGGGCGAGTTCTCGGTAATCGCGTTGGCGATCTTCTGGAGCAGGATCGTCTTACCCGCCTTGGGCGGCGAGGTGATCAGCCCCCGCTGCCCTTTACCGGTGGGTGTGATCAGGTCGATGACCCGGTTCGCTATGTCGCCGTTGTCGCGCTCCAGCCGGACGCGCTGTTCGGGATAGCGCGGCCGCAGATTGTCGAAGCTGATCCGGTGCTTCGACTTCTCCGGGTCCTCACCGTTGACCTGCTCGACCTTGAGCAGTGCCAGGTACCGCTCGCCTTCCTTGGGTGGCCGGACCTGGCCGAGCACCGTGTCGCCCGTGCGCAGATCGAATCTCTTGATCTGGGACGGTGAGACGTATATGTCATCTGGCCCGTACAGGTAGTTCCAGTCCTGACTCCGTAGGAACCCGTAACCCTCCGGCAGGATCTCCAGGACGCCTTCCGCCCTGAGGATGACGTCGGAGTCTAGTAGGTTCTGTTCGATTCGGAAGATCAGGTCTTGCTTGCGAAGGGAAGAGTAGTTCTGGATGCTCAGCTCTTCCGCCATCTGGTGGAGGTCAGCGACTGATTTCGCTTTCAACTCCGCGATGTCGAGCGACGTGGGGGTAGTACTCATTTGTTTCTTCTGTGGTTGACTGCCCTACTGGCCGGGGGAGCTGCGAAGACGGGTTCGTGCGCGGACTTTCTCGGGTCGCCGGCGACGCGTGCGGCCAGCAGCGGTATGTTGTTAGATTACTTTGCTTTACGCTTTCGGTATTGCTCTAATTGGGTGCAGTAAGAAATCGCGGCGGACTTCTGGCTGGTGACACAGGATCTTAATAGTCAGCACACGGACGGTCAAGGGCCGGCGGACTACCTGGCGATTTTCGCCTTCTGCCGGGTGGAGAGCGTGCGTGCCGGCCGCCTGCTGACTGGTCGGCTGTTGCCGGGGTTGACGCCCGAGTCGGCGGAGGTAGGGGAGGCGTTGGCGGGCTGGGCCGGGTCGGTGGGTGCGCGCGAGGGACCGTTGGGCTGGGAACTTTTTCTGTTCGAGCCTGCGCCGCGGCGCGAGCGCTGGTGGCTGCATGTGCTGCTGCTCGTGGCGACGTTGTTCAGCACGGTGGTGGCGGGGAGTCTGTTGGCAGGGCACTGGCCCATCGGGTTCGAGGCGTTGCGTCTGTACGGCGGTTGGTGGGTGCCGATCCCGGTGGTGATCGATGTGGGCGCTCTGGTTCCAGGCCTCCCGTTTGGGCTGGCGCTGGTGGGGGTCTTGGCGGTGCACGAGGCGGGTCACTACGTGGCGGCGCGACGCCATCGGATCAGTGTGACACCGCCGTATTTCATTCCGTTCCCGCCCTACCTCTCGGTGATCGGGACGCTGGGTGCGTTCATCAGGCTGCGCTCGCCGGTCCTCAGCCGGTCGACCTTGCTCGATGTAGCGGTTGCGGGACCGCTGCTGAGTTTCCTGGCGTCGCTGCCGCTGCTCTGGTGGGGCCTCGCTCACAGCCGGGTCATTGGGGTGGTGAACGCTCCGACGGCCTACCTGGTGCGTTTCGCCAGCGACCGGTTCTGGCTGGGCGATTCACTCGCCATGTCGTGGGTCACGCGGATGGTGCTCGACTTTCCAGGTGCAGGCCACGTAGTGGAGATGCACCCGATCGCCTTCGCGGGGTGGCTGGGCCTATTCGTCACGGCTCTGAACTTGCTGCCGATATCGCAGCTGGACGGCGGACACCTGCTGTATGCGCTGTTCGGGTCGCGCCAGCGGCTGGCGGCCTGGGCGTTCTTCTTGGCGCTGATCCCGCTGGGGTTCCTGTGGGCCGGGTGGTGGATATGGGCCGTGCTGGTGGCGGGGGTCGGGCGCGGGCGGATCGGGCACCCTCCGCTGTACAACCCGGAGCGAGGGCCGGGGGCGGTGCGTGTCGCTGTGGGGCTAGCGGCGGCCGTGGCATTCTTGCTCTGCTTCGTGCCGGTTCCGTTCCGGCTCTAGGTGGCGGGTGGACGCGCCTTGACGCTCATGGGCTATTGCAAGAGATTGTCCTTCCTTTTCAAGACAGCTGTCGGAGGGTTCCACACGGTCCAGTGGGGGGATTGAGCCAGCGATGGCCCGGCACAACCGCGACGGAGAAGGCACAGACCAGCACGGTGCCAGGTACACGATAAATTACCAGCCCGATTGGCTGCGTCAGATCAAGATCTCACGAACGCTTTCGGGGAGTGACCGACAGTCGACGAAGACGCTGTTCCGCAACCCGGCGGCATGCGCCGAGCGGCCGCCCGGCGATCGGGTGCGGACGCGGATCACATCGGCGGACGGCAAGCTCGATTTCGAGATCACGGTAGCGGACAAGTCACGGCGCGTGGATCAGGTTGTGGTCACGTCCCGGGGGGTGGATGGCAAGGGTGAGATCACGTTCATCATAGACGGTTCGCTTCCGGGGCCGGGTGATCTCGGCAAGGCGCGCCGGCGCCGGCGCCGCGGTCACTAAGGTCCGCCGCCTCGTCCTGCGACTGCTGCGAGGTCGGCCCTCAACTCAGCTAGCAGTGCGCGCGTACGCTCCAGCTCGGTTGCCAGCGCCTCGTCGTAGAGCAGGCGGCCGAGCGAGCCGCGGCCCGACTCGAGTCGCTCGCGGATGAGCGCCACATACTCGGCGATCGCGCCCAGCCGGGCGGCGAGCGCCGTATCGGTGGCGAAACCGCCGGCGCTCCCGCTTCTCTCGTCCCAGAGCCTGGCCAAGCGCTGGATCCGGGGTCCGATCCGGTCCAGCGCCAGCCGTACATCCTCGTCGGCCAGTAGGCCGGCCAGGCCGCCGGCAGCGCTGCCGATGGTATCGAGTGTGGCAGACGCCCGGTTCAGATTGACGGACAGCTCCTGCAGCTCGGCCGGTCGGCGCACTACGCGCGGCAGGGTGCCATCGCCGTGGCGGACCTGGCCCATGAGCCGGCGCCAGCGATCGGTCACGGGCGGCACCGAGTCGTAGAGATCCTCCAGGCGTCGTGTCAGGTAGGATGGATCGAGCTCCTTGGCGGTGGGGAGCTCGTCCCCGTCTCGCAGTGCCGGGGCCGGCTCCGCCGCCGGCAGGATGTTGACGACCGCCTCGCCCAGCAGGCTCGCCGTCGTCACCTGCGCTACAGCGCCTTCCGTGATGAAGGGCTGTGCATCGACGCCGATGTCTAGCTCGACGGCCAGGCGTGCGGGCACACCGCTGCGGGGCGGCTCGAAGCGAAGGACGCCGACCTGCCCGACCGGCTGACCGGCGAGCCAGACGGAGGTCCGGGGGCGCAGCGCCTGGGTCGTGAATGTGTAGAAGTGAAGCGTGTAGTGGCCCTCGAAGGCACCGCGAACGTCGTCGATGAAGAAGATCAGGAATGCGGCGCCCGTGACCACTAAGGTCACCAGTACCCCGATGCGCAACTGGGACCAGCGCACGCGATGGGCGTCCATCAGAGTCCTCTACGGGGCGGCGTTGCCGTGGCCGTCCGCCCTGGCTTAGCTTGGCGCGGCATGCTCGGACTTGGTCATATTGGGCAAAGTAGCGCGATCCGAATCCGCTCGGCCGCTGCAGCGGCTCTGCTCAAGATAACAGTGGAGCTCTGATGGCAGCACCCCAGGTTGCCAGGATCGAATTGAGCGCCGGCGGCGTAATATTCCGGCGGCTCGCGGGCGGGACCCTCGAGGTGCTGCTGATCAGGGACGCCTACGGCAACTGGGGCTGGCCCAAGGGACATGTCGAGGCCGATGAGAGCCCCGAGATCGCGGCGCTGCGTGAGTGCAGCGAGGAGACGGGTCTGACCCGGCTGCGGGTCCAAGAGCGGCTGGGGACGACCGACTGGTACTTCCGGGCCGGCGGCAAGCTGATCCACAAGTTGTGCGACTACTTCCTGGTGGAGTCGGATGCGGCGGAGTCGCCGTCGCCCCAGCGGGCGGAGGGTATTCAGGCCTGTTGCTGGCAACGATTGGAGGACGCAGCGACGCTGCTCACGTACACGAACGCGCGCCAGGTGCTCGCTGCCGCGCGGGAGCGGTTGGCGTGCGCCACGCCGGCTGTAGTCGGCGAGGCGACTGCGCCGGCAGAGCGGCCGGTCACGGCGCGTGGCAAGTGAAGAACAGCCAGGGGGGCAGGGGGCGATGAGCGAGAGGTCGGGTTCGAACTTGTCGATTTTTCTGACGGGTGGGACGGGCTTCGTTGGTGGCCACATCGCCCGGCGTCTAGCGGAGCGCGGTCACCGGCTGCGCGCCCTGGTTCGCGAGGCGGGGGCCGCCGGCGGCCTGACCGCGTCGGGAGCCGAGCTGGTCGAAGGGGACGTGACCAGGGACGTAAAGCTGGACGCCGCCGTAGCCGGTTGCGATGTCGTCATCCACCTGGTGGGCATCATCCGAGAGCGCCCCCCGCGGCAGACGTTCGAGAACGTCCACACCCGAGGGACCCGGCGCCTGGCGGAGGCGGCGCAGCGGGCGGAGGTTGGCAAGTTCGTGCTGATGAGCGCGTTGGGCGCCAAGTCGGACGGTACCGCATACCAGCGCACCAAGTACGAGGCGGAGGAGATCGTCCGCCGGTCGGGCATCCCCTACGTCGTCTTCCGCCCGTCCGTCATCGTCGGGCCCGACGGAGAGTTCATGCAGCTCCTGTTGCGGCTGGTTCGCAGGCTCCGGCTGATACCCGTGATCGGGGATGGTCGGTACCGGCTCCAGCCGGTAGACGTCGCCGATGTCGCCGAGGCCTTCGCTCAGGCGGCGGAGCGCTCGAACCTGAGGAACACGAGCTTCGACGTCGGCGGGCCTCACAAGCTCACGTACAACCGCATCCTCGAGATCATCTGCGAGGAGCTCGGACTTCGGCGCCGGCTGATACACATCTCGCCGCGGATCGTGCGTCCGCTGGTCGACCTGGCCTCGAACTGGCGCCTACCCACCCCCGTCAGCTCGGACGAGCTGGCCATGATGTTCGAGGAGAGCATTGTCCCGGGTGACGGCAACGTGCTGCGCGAGGTCTTCGGACTCGACCCGAAGCCGTTCCGCTCGGTCCTGCAGCGGCTGACGGGATGATGACGCCCCGAGACCTCGCGGCCGGCGTTGCGGTTGGGTATAGTACCCGGCGCTGACAATCGTGATAGAGCCCGCAAGATGGGGGAGCCTGTCGAAAGATCTGCGCTGGCCAAGCTGCCGAACTTCATCTCGGCGCTGCGCCTGCCCATCGCCGCCGCCTTCGTCGTGGTCGATGGGCTGCTGTGGCGCGGCGGCCTGCTGTTGCTCGGCGCCCTCACCGACGCGCTGGATGGCTGGCTCGCCCGTCGTCTGGGTGTGGAGAGCAAGGCGGGCGCCATCATGGACCCGCTGTTCGATAAGCTGTTCGTGCTCATCACCCTGGCGGCTTTCCTGCCGGGACCGTATTTAGGGTGGCGCGAGTACCTGATTCTGGTGTCACGCGATCTGTATGTCGGCACGGGGTGGCTGGTGGCAAAGGCCATGGGGATCAATGTTCCCGCTCAGTCCCGGCCCGCCGGCAAGTTGGTGACCGCTCTGCAGGTGGTAACGCTCTTCGTGCTGCTCCTGGCGCCCGAGCGCCACGCCGTATTCATCGTGGCGGTCGGCGCCGCGTCAGCCATCGCCATCGTCGACTACACATTCGCCGGTGTGGCCGCGTTGAGACGGTCGAGAGCGGCTTGAGCTGAAGCGGCCGCCCGTTTCCAGCGAAGGGAGAGACAATGTACAGCAGACACGGGGCCGACAGCGAAAGGCCCGCGTCGCACCGACGTCGTTGCCGCTGGATGAGTGCAGGTGCCGTCGCCGTGCTGGTTCTGATCGCCGGCGCCGGGACGGGCTGCCAGCAGGCCGAACCCGAACAACAGTTGGACCTGGTGGCAGTCGACAGCCTGCTCGCCGAGCTCGGCGGCACCCTGACCGCGAGCCTTGAGCGGGGACAGCGATGGCGGATGATCAGTTCCATCGGCGTCGGCCTGCCGCCTAACGACTTCAGGCCCGAGGACCTGCCCGAGCCGGGCTCCCGCGGCGCCGGCCTGCTGCAGGTCTACTGCATCCAGTGCCACTGGCTCCCCACACCCCAGATGCACAGCGCCGCCGAGTGGCCGCTACTCGTCAACCGCAACATCCTGCGCATGCAGCAGCTCAGCGACCGCCTCGGCGGCCCCCTGACCACCGGGCTGATCGGCGAGCTGGTGATGGCCGGCTACGAGAGCGTCGAGGTCCCCTCACAGGCGGACGCCGACACCCTGATCGCCTATCTGCAGCGCTACGCGCTCCCCACACCTGAACCGGGTGAGCTGACGGCGGGGCCGGGAAGAGAGCTGTTCCAGCAGAGGTGCTCGGTCTGCCACGAGCTGCCGGCGCCCAGCGCCCACACCGCCACCGGTTGGGACCGCGTCGTCGGCCAGATGCAGGCCTACATGGTGCTGTTCGACGTCCAGCCGCTCGGCAACCAGGAACTGGACGCCATCACCGGCTATCTCAGGGAACGCGGCGCCCGGTAGGGACCGCGGGATTCGGGGGTTAGGGGATCACTCCCTGACCCCCGAATCGCAACGATCCCTCCCACTAGCGCCGTGCCGAATGGCGCTTCGATCACTGACCCAATGTCCTCGCTCGGCCGGGATCTCCGCATCGCCCTCCGCATCCAGCGGAGAGGCCGCGTCGCCCACCTGATCGCGATCTTCTCTCTCGCACTTGGAATCGCCGGCAATGCAGTGGTCTTCAGCATAGTCAGCGCGCTGTTGTTCAGGCCGCTTCCCTATCCCGAGCCCGACCGCATCGTCGTGCTGGGCGAGCGTGAGACGAACCAGCCCGACCTGGCCATCCTCACCCTGACCTCTTCACTCGCCACCTGGGCGGACTACCGAGAACAGAGCCGTACACTGTCCGGGTGGGCAGCCATCAACCCGGGGTATAGAAGTCTTTCCACAGGCGATGGGTCGGTCTCGGTGGTTACAGGGGCCGTCACGCCCAGCTTCTTCGAGACGCTTGGAGCCAACACAGTTCGGGGCCGACTGTTCGCCGAAGCAGAGGGCGTGCCGGGCGGCCCCAAGCTCGCCCTGCTGAGCTGGGAATACTGGCAAGCCCGGATGGGGCCGGACGAGGATCCCATCGGAACCGTGCTCACGGTGGACGGCGAGCCGTACGAAGTGATCGGAGTCCTTGCCGAGGGATTCGAGTTCATCGTACGGGATATCGAGGTGTGGCTCCCGCTCCAGCGAGACCCGTACACGACGCCGCGACATCAGCGAAATGTCGTTTCGGTCGCGCGAATGGTGCCCGGCGTGACGATGGCCGAGGTCGAGGCTGAAGTGAAGGTCATCGCGGAGCGGATCGAGCGGCTGCACCCCGAGACGCGTGGTGACTGGACAGTGGACGCGCTCAACCTGCGCACTGAGATCCCGGATCCCCAGAGCCGCCTCTATGTCACGATTCTGCAGACTTCAGTGTTTCTCGTCCTGCTCATCGCCTGCGCGAACATCGCGATCCTCCTCCTCGCCTGGAGCCAGGACCGTCGGCGCGAGATAGCGCTGCGTGCGGCTCTGGGAGCGGGGCCGCTCCGCATCTTCGCTCAGCTTACCCGCGAGAGCCTGGTCATGGCTGCCCTCGGCGGCACCGCCGGCCTCGCACTGGCGGCCGGAGGCATCAGGCTGATCGCCGATCGTTTCGTCGCATCGGTGCTGCCGCGCATGTGGCTTCCGTCGCTCGATACCAGCGTCGTGCTGTTCACCGTGGGAATCACCGCCCTCTGCGGCCTCGTCTTCGGGCTCTTCCCGGCGCTTCAGAGCATCAGGACGAACCTGGTGGAGGCGCTCAAAGAGGGCGTCGGCGTCGGGTTCTCTGGGGGCCGGCGCCGCGGGCGGGTCCGCACAGCCCTGGTGGTCGCCGAGATCGCGCTGTCCCTCGTCGCGCTTAGCGGTGCAAGCGTCCTGATCCGGAGCTTTCTCGAGCTGAGGAATCGGGATCCCGGCTTCGAGGCGAGCACTCTCCTGACCGTGCGGTTCAGACTCCCGCATTGGAAGTACGCGGATGCTGCGGAGACGGTCGCCGTGCTGGACCAGATCCGCGAGCGAATCGCGGTCCTGCCGGGTGCCGAGTCAGCGGCGCTGGCCACCGCCTTGCCGCAGGACCTGTTCCCCTCGACCGATACTTTCCGCGTCGAGGGTCAGCCTGTCCAGGAAACGGTACCACGGGCCATCTCGGTCCGGGTGTCACCCGAGTATCTCGAGACATTCGAAGTACCGCTGCTCCAGGGCCGTTTCTTCGAGGAATCGGATCGCGCCGACGCCTCGCGGGTCGCCGTCATCAACCGGACGATGGCGAGGCGTCGCTTCCCCGGAGGGAGTCCCATCGGTCATCGCGTTTCTATTCGGGGGGAGTTCCGCGAGATCATCGGCGTGGCCACCGATGTGCGGCAGGCGCTGATGGCAGGAGAGAACCAAGAATTCGAGGAGACTATTTACATCCCGCTGAACCAGGAACCGACGGGCGGAGCCTATCTCGTGGTTCGCGCGATCGGTGACCCGCGAGCCCTGGCTGAGCCCATCAGGAGGGAGGTCGCTAGGATCGATCCCGATCTGACGATCACCACCGTCGAGACGATGGAAGAGTATGCAACCAAGTACGTCATAGGGTTCGACGTCTTCAGCGCAATCTTCGGTGCCTTCGGCATCTTCGCCCTGTTGCTGGCGTCACTGGGTACCTACGGCGTTGTCTCCTACTCCGTCTCGCAGCGCAATCACGAAATCGGTGTCCGCCTGGCCTTGGGGGGGCGGGCCGGCGATGTCGTGGCGCTGGTCGCCGTGCACGGTGTCAGACTATCGATCATCGGCCTGCTCGTTGGCACCCTTCTGATGCTCCCCGTGGTAGTACTCATCGGAAGGTTGCTGGAGGAGATGGGGCTGGCTCCGGTCGAACCGGTCGTCGTGGTAGCGGTGGCCGCCCTGCTGTTCGGAGTAACGGTGGCGGCCAGCATCATTCCGGCGAGCCGGGCAGCCAAGGTCGATCCGATGAGGGTGCTCAAAGCAGAGTGAGCTAGCCGCTCGACGACCCATCCTGTCTCTCATCCTACTCGTACTCGTGCTCGCAAACGGACCCGTGCTCGTGCTCGGTGAAAGCGGGATTACGAGTCCAAGTACGAGACCGGAGCGGCGGGAAGGGGTTGAGCGAAGCGGCCGGATATGATACTATACCCCAGTATAGAATAGGAGAGGAGAGGCCATGCAGAGGCCCGCCCACGCGATGGGCATCGCGCACGACACCAAACGAGACATCCTCAAGCGCCTCGCTCGCGCCCGCGGTCAGGTGGAGGGGATCGGGCGCATGGTCGAGGAAGAGCGTTACTGTCCCGATATCTTGCAGCAGTTCGCGGCGGTGCACTCGGCGCTGAATGGGGCGGAGAAGCTGCTGCTGGCCAATCACCTGAAGGGCTGCGTGACGCAAGCGATCCAGCTGGGAGGCGAGCCGGCGGAGCAGGTGAGGGAGGAGATCGTGGACCTGCTGTACCGGTACGTGCGTTAGGTGAAGGAGGATGTGTGGGGCGGGAGTGCTAACGTTTGGGGGTCGGTAGCTGTCAGTACTTACGAGTGGGTAAGACAGCGACCACCGAACGGAGTGTGGATCATGAGAAAGATACTGGCATTGGCGACGGTCCTGACGCTGCCGGCACTGCTGGCGGTTTCGGGTACGGCGCTGGGACAGCAGCAGGACACGACTCAGGCTCGAGGAATGCGTGCCCGACGTGGGGCGCAGCCGGGGATGATGGGTCAGCGGATGGGGCTGAGGGAGTTTGGCAGAGGCGGAATGCGTGGGGTCACCCGCGTCGGGCCCTACATGCTTCTCCGTTTCAAGGAGGAGCTGGAGCTCAGCGACCAGCAGGTCGAGCGGCTCGAGGAACTGGGCGAGGGCCATCGGGCGCTGATGGAGGCTCAGATCGAGCGTCTGCGCGAGCACCGCGAGGCGGTTCAAGAGGCGCGCGCGGAGAACGACTACGGCGCGCTCGAGCGACTGATCGAGGAGGGCGCGGAGCTACATGCCGAAATGGGCCGGGGGCTACTGGATGTGGAGCGGCGGTCGCTCGACGTGCTCACGGATGCCCAGCGCGAGAAGTACGTAGCGTGGCGCGAGGGGATCGAGATCATGCGCCGTCAGCGGATCGATCGTTGGCGGCAGGATCGTGATCGCGGGATGAGGGGCCGCGGTATCCGGCAGCGGCAGAGGTTGCCGCAGCCGCCACCGCCTCCAGGCTCGTAGCAGCGCCGGCGCGAGCCGGCCCCTCGGACCCGGGCGTGAGGGCTCTGTTTCGGAGTCCTCGCGCCCGCGATTTTTTCCTCGGCAGGCAAGAGCCAGAACACGAGTGATGGTGGTGAGCTGTGAGCAAAGCTGACGATCGAGCGCAGGCGGTGGCGTCGCGGGGGCGCGTGCCGGGGCTGGCGACCGAGGTCCTCGAGATCGAGGGGATGCACTGCGCGTCCTGTGTGGGGCACGTGGAGCGGGCGCTGAGGGGTGTGCCGGGTGTAGAGGAAGCGCAGGTGAACCTGGCCACCGAGAAGGCCAGCGTCGCCTACGACGCTGGGCGTGCCGGCCTCGACGAGTTTCGCCGGGCGGTGGAAGCTGCGGGCTACAGGGTCCGGGCGCGTCCGCAGAAGGTCGTGCTGGAGATCGAGGGGATGCACTGCGCCTCCTGCGCCCAGGCCGTGGAGAGAGCGCTCGCGCAATTGGAAGGCGTGAGCTCCGCCGCGGTCAACATCGCCACCCACAGGGCGACGGTGGAGCACCTGCCCGATCGCGCTCCGCTCGACGGCCTGCGACGCGCCGTCGAGACTGCGGGATACTCGGTCTCGGCCGTCGAGCGGCCGGGTCCCGAGCGGCGCCTCGCCCGGGAGCGAGAGCGGTTGCAGGAGGACCAGCGCAAGGTCGAGCGCGCGCGCTGGCGCATGGCGTGGGCGTGGGCGTTCACCGCACCGATCATCGCTTGGATGATCCCCCACATGTTCTTCGGTGTGATGTGGCCGTCGGCCCTCACGTTCGACGTTGGGATGATCGTGCTCGCCGCGCCCGTGCTGTTCATTTGGGGGTGGGAGACGATGCGCGCCGGCTACCGCAGCCTGGTCAACCGCACACCGACGATGGACACGCTCATCGCCATCGGCTCGACGGTCGCGTTCGCCACCGGGTTCGTGGCCGTCGCCCACGTTCTCGGCTACGCGCCCAAGCTGCTGAACTACGCGGGCGTCGGCGCGATGATCATGGCGATCCATCTGACGGGCCGCTGGGTCGAGACCAGGGCGCGGGGACGCACCTCGTCGGCGATCCAGAAGCTGCTCTCACTCGAGGCGAAGACGGCGCGGATCGAGCGCGGTGGCGCTGAGGTCGAAGTGCCTGTAGAGGAGGTCGCTGTGGGCGATGTCCTCGTGGTTCGACCCGGCGAAAAGATCCCCACCGACGGCGAGGTGATCGGTGGCCACAGCTCAGTGGACGAGTCGCTGGCCACCGGCGAGTCGATGCCGGTGGAGAAGCAAGAGGGCGACAAGGTCATCGGCGCGACGATCAACAAGCAGGGGATGCTCCGCGTCCGCGCCACCGGCGTCGGCGAGGACACTTTCCTCGCCCACGTGATCCGCATGGTCGAGGAGGCGCAGGGCAGCAAGGTGCCGATCCAGGAGTTCGCCGATCGGGTGACTGCAGTCTTCGTCCCGACGGTCCTCGCCGTGGCGACCGCAACCTTCATCGCCTGGTTGCTCTTCCCCGGCTTTTTCCGCGGGATCGCCGAGTGGGCCTCGGCCTTTCTGCCCTGGGTCGATCCGAGCCTCGGTCGGGTTTCCCTGGCCATCTTCGCGGCAGTGGCGGTGCTCGTCATCGCTTGCCCGTGCGCCCTGGGACTCGCTACGCCCACGGCGCTGATGGTCGGCACGGGCATGGGCGCCGAGAACGGCGTGCTGGTCCGCAGCGGCGCCGCGATCCAGGTGCTGAAGGAGATCGACACCATCGTGCTCGACAAGACTGGAACGATCACCCGGGGCGAGCCGGCGGTGACTGCTGTAGTGCCGGCGTCGGGCTGGCGCGAGGCCGAGACGCTGCGCTACGCGGCGAGCGCCGAGTCCGGCTCCGAGCACCCCATCGGCGCCGCCATCGTCGCCGAGGCCGTTTCGCGTCAACTGACGGTGATCGAGGGTACGGGGTTCGAGGCGTTGGTCGGGCGTGGCGTGCGCGCGCAGATCGACGGACAGCCCGTGCTGGTAGGCAACGCGCGCCTCATGGAGGATGAGGGCATCGCCGTCGCTGAGCTCGCCGGTGAGCTCTCTCGTCTCGAGGCTGAAGGGAACACCACGATGTTCGTCGCCGTCGCCGGCCGGCCGGCGGGCGTAATCGCCGTGGCCGATACACTGAAAGATCACTCGCAGGCCGCGATCGCCCAGCTCAAGAGTTTCGGTCTCGAGACCGTGATGCTGACCGGCGACAACCAGCGCACCGCGAACGCCATCGCCCAGGCGGTGGGCGTCGATCGCGTCATCGCCGAAGTGCTGCCCGACCAGAAGGTGGACGAGGTGAAACGGCTGCAGGAGGGGGGCCGGCTGGTCGCGATGGTGGGCGACGGCATCAACGATGCGCCCGCGCTCAAGCAGGCCGACGTGGGTATCGCCATCGGCACCGGCACCGACATCGCCATCGAGGCGGCGGACGTGACGCTGGTGCAGGGCGACCTCTCGGCCGTGGTCCGTGCGATCCGTCTCTCGCACGCCACGTTCCGCAAGATCCGCCAGAACCTGTTCTGGGCCTACTTCTACAACGTGATCGCGATACCGGTGGCGATCCTCGGGTTCCTTCACCCGGCCATCGCCGAGGCGGCCATGGCGCTGAGCTCGATCAACGTGGTCAGTAATAGCGCGCGTCTTAGGAAGGTCGATATCACACGGACTACTTCCTGACCGAGGCGATCTGGTTCAACTTGAAAGGGGAAGCCGAGCAGAGTCGCGCCTACGTTGCTACGCCTCGATCCGCTGTCCGACCCACTGCGCGACCACCCGCGCTTCCAAGCGCTGCAGGAGAAGTACACCGCCACGCGCTAAGCGGCCGGATCGGCTCGGCGCACCACGACAACGGTAGAACGGGGTTTGTCACCCTCTGAGCGCCGGGAGGTTGCCGTCCCGGTCATTTTGTCGAAAGTTGCAACAGCCCTAACAGCGACAATTGGCCGTCGGCCAGGGCGGCGGTCGTCTCACCACTGAATTCGGCAGAACCCGAGGAGGTGCCGGATGAAGTACTACCTGCCAGTGCCGGAGCCCAATCCTACGGACCTGCCACCACCGGCTCAGGACATTCAACCCTGGGGTGAGACCCGTGTGGTCGGCAAGCCGCTGCCCCGCGTGGATGCCTACGAGCGGGTGAGCGGTACGGCGGTCTACACCCTCGACATGACGATTCCGGACATGCTGCACGCGGCCATCGTGCGCTGTCCGCACGCCCACGCCCGGGCCGTGCGCGTGGATACGAGCCGGGCCGAGGGGATGCCGGGCGTGCGCGCGGTGATCACAGCCTCGACGCCGGGCGCGGCGATCCCGTGGTACTATGGCAGGGAGGGGCCGACGAGCATGCTGTTCGACGAGCACTGCCGTTACGCTGGCGAGGAGGTCGCGGCGGTGGCGGCGGAGACGCTGCACCAGGCGTGGGAGGCAGCGCGGGCGATCGACGTCGAATACGAGGTCCTACCCCATGTGCAGGATGATGAGGTCGCGATGGCGCCCGAAGCGCCGGCCGTTCATGAGGGCGGTAACGTCTGGGACCATGAGACGTCCGAGCGTGGTGACGTGGAAGCCGGGTTCGCCGAGGCGGACGTCGTCTTGGAGCAGACCTATCATACGCCGTGCGAGATCCACACCCCGATGGAGACGTTCGTGTCCATCGCCCGTTGGGATGGGAACAGGCTGACCGTCTGGGACTCCAATCAGGGCGTCTTCAGCATACAGGCCGCTCTGGCCCGGACGCTCCGCCTCCCGCTCACCTCGGTTCGGGTCATCTGCCAGTACATGGGCGGCGGCTTCGGTAGCAAGTTGGGGCTCAGCAAGTACACGGTGATCGCGGCGCTGCTCGCCCGCATGACCGCGCGTCCGGTGAAGGCGGCGCTCACGCGTGAGGAGTCGTTCCTCTGCGTGGGCAATCGTCCCGCCAACACGATCAAGATCAAAGCCGGCGTCAAGCGCGATGGCACGCTGACGGCGCTGGACGCCGTCTTCTTGGGCAGCGGCGGCGCCTATCCGGCGGGCGCGACTTCGACACTTCTGGTCCAGGCCCTCTACCTCTGTCCCAACGTACGGATCGACGACACCGCGGTGTACACGAACGCCGGTCCGGGACGACCCTTCCGGGCGCCCGGCGTCCCGTGTTGTGCTTGGGCGCTGGAGCAGATGATGGACGCGCTGGCGGAACAGATCGGCATGGATCCAGTGGAGCTTCGCCTCAAGAACGTCGCGGACTTCCTGCAGACGCGAGGCGACATGCCCTACACGAGCATCGGCCTGAGAGAGTGTCTCAGCGAGGGCGCGAGGGCGTTCGGCTGGGCCGAGGCGAGGGCGCGACCGCAGGAGAACGGGCATCTGCGGCGCGGCGTCGGGATGGCCGCCGGCATGTGGGGCTATGCGGGCGATCCGCGGGCGACCGTGATCGTCAAGCTGTTCGCCGATGGCAGCGCGAACCTGAACATGGGTGCCAGCGATATCGGCACGGGGACGAAGACGGTCATGGCGATGGTGGTGGAGGAGGAGCTGGGCGTGCCGCTGGACAGGATCCAGATCGAGCACGCCGACACCGGCACGACACAGAATGCCCCCTCCAGCGGCGGTAGCCAGACGGTCCTCGTCTCGGCGCCGGCGGTGCGGGCGGCGGCGATCGAGGTCAAGCGTCAACTGCTGGAGCTCGCCTCCACCGAACTGGAAAGCCCGGCGGGCGAGCTCGTCCTCCAGGAGGGAAAGATCATGCCGGCGGAGGAGCCGGACCGGGCGGTGGCGCTGGCGGAACTACGCGGGCTGCGGGCCCGGCAGGTCATCGTCGGTGTGGGACGCCGGCATCCCCACCCGGAGGGGAAGATCGCGCTCCCGTTCGCCGCGCAGTTCGCAGAGGTCGAGGTCAACACCCTGACGGGAGAGGTGCGGGTGCTGCGTCTGGTGGCGGCACACGACAGCGGCCGAGCCATGAACCGGTTGACCTACGAGAACCAGGTCTTCGGCGGCATGACCATGGGAATCGGGCTCGGGCTGACCGAGGAACGGATCCTGGACTCGCGGCAGACGGGGCAGGTCGTGAACGCCAACTGGCACGACTACAAGCTCCCGACGGCGAAAGATGTGCCGCTGGATCTGACGTGCGTTCCCATTGATCCACACGACACCGAGTGCAACACGACTGGAGCCAAAGGGCTCGGCGAGCCCGCCCACATCCCGACCGCCGCGGCCATCGCCAACGCGGTCTATCACGCGACGGGCGCTCGCGTGACCGATGCTCCCATTACCCGGAGCCGGATGCTCGCCGCGCTGGCCGAGAGACGAGGAGAGTGAGCCATGCTGCCCAACTTCGAATATGAACGTCCCAGCTCGGTCGCCCAGGCGGTCGAGGGTAGCAGCTCCGAGGGCGCCGTACTGCACGCCGGGGGGACCGACCTCCTGGGTTGCCTGCGGGACGGCGTGTTTACGGCCGCGAAGGTCGTCTCGCTGTCCGGCCTCGACGAGCTGCGGGGGATTCGAGCCACTCGGGACGGCGGCCAGCGGATTGGGGCGCTGACGACGTTGACCGAGATCGCCACCGACCCGCTCATCGCCGAGCGCTACGCGGCGTTGTCGCAGGCCGCGGCGTCGGCGGCCAGCCCGCAGCTGCGCAACCAGGGTACGATCGGCGGGAATATCTGCCAGCGGCCGCGCTGCTGGTACTTCCGCGGCGACTGGCACTGCCGACGCAAAGGCGGGAACACTTGCTACGCCGTCGTCGGCGAGAACCACTTCCACTGCATCTTCGGCGGCAGTGGCTGCTACATCGTGCACCCGTCGGACACGGCCCCGGCGCTCATGGCCCTGGGGGCCAGCGTGCGCATCGCGTCTCGATCGGGGACGCGGCTGGTGCCGATTGACGAGTTCTTCGTCTTGCCGGCCGACGACATTCGGCGCGAGAACATACTCCAGCCCGGCGAGCTGGTGACGGAGATCGTGCTGCCACCGATGGCCGCCGGCACACGCAGCACCTATCGAAAGGTACGCGACCGCGGGGCCTGGGACTTCGCCCTCGCTGGGCTGGCCGCCGTGGTGAGCATGGATGGCGACCTTGTGGAGCAGGCGAGCTTGGTGCTGTCCGGGGTCGCGCCGAAACCGTGGCGCGCCGCCGATGCCGAGGGTGCGCTCAGCGGCGGCCCCCTCGATGCGGAGAGCATCGCTCGGGCTGCGGCCGCGAGCGTCGAGGGCGCCCAGCCGCTGGAGCACAACGGTTATAAGGTCGCGCTGGTGCGTGGCCTAATGGAAGAAACGTTGCGAGCGCTAGCGTGATGCAAAACGGCAGACGCGAGCCGGTACGACAGAGATCGTCGGCTGGCCGGCTCAGCGGCCAGCGACCGAGAAATAGGCGGAGGGAACATGGGCAAAGATTCTGAGCAGCCTCGCTCGAAGGGGGTCAGTCGCCGGACGTTCCTCGGGACTCTCGGGGCCGGAACGCTAGGCGCCGCGGTGGTCGGACCCGGCACGGCGACGGCTGAGGCCGCAGAGGCCGAGGCCAAAGGTCACCTCACGGTCACGCTCAGCGTTAACGGTCGGCGCGTGCGCTTGCCGATCGAGCCGCGTCACACGCTGCTCGATGCGTTGCGCGACCAGCTCGAGCTGAGCGGGACGAAGCCGGGGTGCGAACGCGGCGAGTGCGGCGCCTGCACGGTGCTGGTGGATGGCGTGCCTCGCTATTCCTGTATGACGCTGGCCGTGGAAGCTGAAGGGCGTGAGATCACCACCGTCGAGGGCGTTATGCAGGGCGAGGAATTGGGACCCGTGCAGCAGGCGTTCGTCGAGCATGACGCGTTTCAGTGCGGTTACTGCACCCCCGGGCAGGTCATGGCGACCGAGGGTCTGTTGCGTCGGAACCCCGATCCCAGCCTCGAGGGCATCCGGGAGGCGATGAGCGGGAATCTGTGCCGCTGTGGCGCTTACGACCACATCTTCAAGGCGGTTCGACGGGCCGCCGAGCTGCGGCAGGCCGGTGCGGGTTAGGCCGAGTTTCCACCTCCGGATAGCACGTACTCGAGGCCTGGCGCATGAGCGGCCCGCCCGTGCCAGAGTACAGCCGCGCTGAAAGCCCTGTTCGCATCCTCGCTGACGCAGCCGGTAGATGAGCCTGCGCGTCGAGTTGCTGGGTGCACCCGACTGTCCCAACGCGAAGGCGGCGGAGCAGCTGGTGCAGACAACAACCGCTCGCCTGGCACCTGCTGCCGAGGTCATCCGCACCGTCGTAAGCAACGCGGCGGAAGCGGAGGGACTCGCATTCCCCGGGTCGCCGACGGTTCGGGTGAACGGCGAGGACATCGAGGGAGCCGATGCCGGCCCGCCGGCCTATGCCCGTCGTCGTTACGAGGCGGGGGAGGGCGTGCCACCGGGGTGGCTGCTCGAGGCGCGCATCCTCCGGGCGCTGGCGCCGTGGCACCTGCTCTTCCTCTGCGTTGCCAACTCGGCGCGCAGCCAGATGGCGGAGGGGATCGCGCGGCGCCTGGCGCCCGACGGCGTTCGTATCTCATCCGCCGGCTCCGAGCCTTCGGCGGGTGAGCCCCTTCGCGATTCATGTGCTCAGCGAGATCGGGATCGACCCGTCGGACCAGCGCTCCAAGGGATTAGATGAGGTCCACCGGATGAACGGGCCGCCGGTGGACGCCGTAATCACGCTGTGCGCCGAGGAGGTATGTCCCGCCTGGTTAGGCTACGCCCACCGCCTCCACTGGCCGCTACCCGACCCGGCGGCCGCCACCGGGAGCGATGATGAGGTCCTGGGAGCCTTCCGCAGCGTCCGCGACGAGCTGAGTAGGCGGCTGGTCGCGCTATTCCGATAGCCGAAGGAGTGAAGCGCGAATCGACGAGTTGCCCTGCCGGCTACACCCTCGCGACGACCCTCGCGTCGAAGCAGGGCGACCTGCATCTTTAGCCAACCGCTCCGTCCTCTACCCTCTCAGAGGAGTCCATCAAATGCCTGCCACAGCCGCGAGACGACTCGCCGTCAGTCGGATCAGCTGCTGCATTGTGGCTCTTGCCCTACTGACGGGACCCCTGTTCGCCCAGGTCGAGAACCCACGCGACCCGGACTGGAACACCTATCACACGACCGAGGGCGCCTATGCTCTCCTCGAAGGCTGGGCCAGGCGTTACCCGGGTCTGACGAACCTGTACTCGATCGGTGAGACGCTCGCGGGGACCCCGCTTCTGGTCCTGGAGATCACCAACGAAGAGACCGGCGAGCCCGGCGAGAAGCCGGGCTACTACTACGATGGGAACATTCACTCGGGCGAGCTGGCAGCAGCCGAGGTGGCGCTGCATTTCGCGTGGTACGTGCTCTCCAACTACGGGAGGGATCCGCGCGTCACGCGCCTCGTGGACACGAGGACGCTGTACGTCCGTCCCAAGTTCAATCCGGATGGCGCGGACATCGCGCTCACCACCGAGCAGAACCTCCGGAGCACGCCGCGCCCCTACGATGAGGACGGCGACGGCCTGCTCGATGAGGATCCGGGTAATGACCTGGACGGCGATGGCAGCATCACACAGATGCTCGTACCGAGCGCGACCGGTCTCTGGAAAGTGAGCCCCACGGACCGGCGCGTCATGGTGCGGCGCGGTGACGGCGAGACGGAGGGTGCGTTCTATGCACTCTATTCGGAAGGTGTCGATGACGACGGTGACGGTACCTTCAACGAGGACGGGATCGGCGGCATCGACATGAACCGCAACTTCCCGCGGAACTGGGGCCTGGAGTTCGAGCAGCGCGGCGCGGGACCGTTCCCGCTGTCGGAGCCAGAGACGCGAGCGACCATCGGGTTCCTGGTCTCCCACCGGAACATCACCGGCGTGTTCCACGGTCACACGTCCGGCGGATTCCTGTTCCGGCTGCCGTCCACCACGTCGTGGGACGACTTCAGCCTGCCAGATCAGAGTCTCATCCTCGAGATGTCGCGGAGGTACGAGACCACGACGGGCCAGCGGGCGCGGGCCAGCTATAGCGACCCGCGGGTCCATCGCCACGGTACACTGATCTCGTGGTCCTACTGGGACTTCGGGGTCGTGGGGTTCGTGCCGGAGTTCTGGGG
The DNA here is from genome assembly GCA_050050535.1 of Gemmatimonadales bacterium. GTDB lineage: Bacteria > Gemmatimonadota > Gemmatimonadetes > Palauibacterales > KS3-K002. Next base: position 19,873 of record JASFTY010000004.1, read on the forward strand.
CGGCTTCGGCCGCGATTACGGCGGCGATGGAAATGTATCGGAGGCGGAGCGACATCGCTGGAACGAGGAGGAGCTCTCCGGCGCGGGCTTTGCCGATTGGACGCCTTACGACCATCCGCAGCTCGGCCGTGTCGAGATCGGCGGCTGGCGCGGCAAGTTCACCAGACAGAATCCGCCGCCGCATCTGTTGAAAGGCGAGCTCGAGTTGTACGTGCCATGGATGATGTGGTTGGCCGAGATCAGCCCGCTGATCGTCCTCAAGGATGTCGAGGCAGAGCCGCTGGGCTCGGGCATGTTCAGAGTCACGGGCACCGTCGAGAACGAAGGGTACCTGCCGACGTACATCACCCAGCGTGCGCTGGAGGCGGAGCTGGCCGTGCCGGTTCGAGTCATCTTGGAGTTGACCGATGCCGAGCTGGTCGCCGGCTCGCTGCGGACTGATATCGGCCATCTGCTGGGCACCCGCGACGCGCAGCGTCGGACGGGGACCGCTGCGATGCGGCGGACGATCGAATACGTGGTCCGCGCGACGGGGACCGACGCACGCGTCTCGATCACCGCCAGGTCCGAGAAGGGCGGGACCGTGCGGACTGAGTTGGTGCTCGGCGGCGCGTGATGAGGGCAACTTGGACATACGACAGCGGACAATCGACTACCGAGTTCCTGCTTTTCCTCGACTCCCGACGCCCGACTCACGACGTTCGATTCTCGGGTGGGGGCGAACGTCGAGCGTCGAGTGTAGTGCGTCGGGGGTTGTGATAAAACTCGGAACTCGACAGTCGGCTGTTGGCTGTCGAATGTAGCATCCGGCTCTTATGTCGCTGATCCTCCTGCTAACACTGATAGCGGTTGGCCTCGCCTACCTGCTCCTCGAACGCATCCGCCTCGATCATCATCGCGAAGCGATCCCTTTGTTGATCGCCGTCACCGGGACCCGAGGTAAGACGAGCGTAACGCGAATGCTCGCCGCGGTGTTGCGGGAGAGCGGACGAAGGGTCCTGGCGAAGACCACGGGGTCGGAGGCCGCCCTGATCCTGCCGGACGGTACGGAGCAGCCGGTGCGGCGGTGCGGTCGCCCTTCGATCATCGAGCAGAAGCACGTCGTGCGACTGGGTGCCCGACTGGGCGTGGATGCCGCGGTCGTCGAGGTCATGAGCATCCACCCTGAGAACCACACGGTGGAGGCACGGCAACTGCTGAGGCCCGATCTGGTCCTGGTGACGAACTGCAGGGTCGACCATACCGCCGCGTTGGGCGAGACGCGGGAGGCGGTCGCCGCTGCCCTGGCGCTGGACGTACCGCCGGGCGCCCGTGCCTTCGTGCCGCAGGATGAGAGCCTGCCGGCCTTCGGTGCGGCGCTGCGAGAGAGTGGGGCGGAGCTGGTCGAGGTGCCGTCGGGTACCGCGTCGCCGCTGGCCGGACGGTTCGGCGCGAACCGGGATCTGGTCTGTGCGGCGGCCCGGTCGTTGGGCATCGATGATCAGGCGATCCGGGCAGGGATCGGCCGGGCCCGCGGCGACATCGGGGCGTTGCGGATCTGGCGATGTGAGCCGGCCGCTGGCGGGGCCCCGTGCTTCCTGGTGAACGCGTTCGCGGCCAACGACCCCGAATCCACGGCTCTCGTGCACGACGGGGTCATGGCCGAGCTGGGTGTGGCTACGGAGCGGTGCGTCGGTCTGCTGAGCCTGCGACCCGACCGGGGTGACCGGACCCTGCAGTGGCTGCGGGCGCTGCGGGAAGGGTTCCTGGATCGGTTCCGGCGCCTCTACGTGTCGGGTCTGCACGCGCCGGCCCTTGCCTGGCGGCTCGAGCGGCTCGGCGGTGAGGCGCGGATCGAGGTGCTCCGCGGGACGCGACCGGCGGAGATCACGCGGCAGGTGCTGTCGGGTATCGTGGATGGTGGTGGAGTGGTTTTCGGGTTCGGGAACATCGGCGGGGTGGGGGAGGCGCTGGTGGCGCAGTGGCGTGAAGTGGGAGAGCGCTGGGAGGTCGGGAGCTGATGGGCTTCGAGATCCCGTTCATCGGACTGCTGATCTCGCTGGCCTTCACCGCGCTGACCGGTGTCTACCCCGGCGGCATCATTGTGCCCAGCTACCTGGTGCTCTTCATCCAGGAGCCGGCTCGGATCGTGGGTACGCTGATCGCCGCGCTGCTGACGATGTTCGTGTACCGACTCTCGTGTCGCTGGCTCATCCTGTTCGGCAGACGTCGATTCGTCTTCCTGATTCTGGTGGGCGGTGTTCTGGCATTCCTCTGGCGTCAGCTCTTCCCGGCCATCTTCCCGCTCTCGCTCGAGTTCAGGGTGATCGGCTGGGTCATTCCCGGTCTCATCGCCAGTCATCTCGAGCGGCAGGGCCTGGTAGTGACAACGGCGGCGCTGGTCACGGTCACGGTGCTGACCGGCTGGCTGGGGCTCGTACTCAACCTGTTGTGAGGTCATAGTGGGACCGCTGCAGCCGATCGATCGCCGATTGAAGTACCGCATCGTCGCGGCGGGGATCGTCAGCCTGTTCGCCTGGCTGCTGTTACAGGCGATCGCCCCGCGCCGGTCGGTGGCCTGGTCGGCGGAGATGTTCGAGGCAGCGCAGCGCATGGAGCGAGCGATCGTCACGGTGGCGCGCTACCGCGAGACCGCGGGGATGCCGATCGACAAATCGCTGGATCCCAACCGTACGGGGCTCATCGGACCGGAATTCTCCCCGCTGTTCACGACGCTGGGCCAGCTGGAGGCGAAGCGGACGACCACGAATCCGGACATGGCGGGGCTGGTCGTGCACCTGCTACGCCGGGCCGGGGTGCCCGCCGGCGACACTATCGCCGTGGGTTGCTCCGCGTCGTTTCCCGCCCTGATGATCGCGACACTGACCGCGGCCGAGGCGATGGGCGTCCACCCGGTGACCATCCTGTCGCTGGGGGCATCGGCGTACGGGGCCACCCGCCCGGAGCTCGACCTGCTCGATATTCACGAGCTGCTGGTGAGCGAGGGCGTCCTGACCACCGCACCGGCGGCGGTTTCGCTGGGTGGCACGGGAGATGTAGGCGCTGACTTCGATCCCGCGTTCCGCGAGAGCCTCCTGCGTCGGATCGAGATGAGCGGGATCCCCCTGGTGCACGACCCGGACCTGCGCGAGAACGTGGCCCGACGCATGGCGATCTACAGCGGCGGAGGCAGCAGGCGAGTGGCGGCGTTCGTGAACATCGGCGGCGCCGATGCGAACCTCGGCACGAGCCCGCTGGTCCTCAGAGTGGAGCCCGGCCATAATACCGACCTCGCGCTGCCGCCGCCGGCGCAGCGGGGCGTGCTCTTCGAGATGGCGGCACGAGGGGTTCCGGTGATCCACCTGCTCCACATCCGGGGTCTCGCGCTGCGCTACGGCTTGCCCTGGGATCCGCTGCCGCTACCCGAGCCCGGTAGTGGCCGGCTGCAGGACGCTGCGGGGTCGCGCGACTGGCGTTTCTGGCTCATCACGGGCGCCTATTTCGCCAGCCTCGGCCTGATACCGGCCTTCGGCAGGCGCCGGCGCGCTTGATTGCAGCGCTTCGCAGCATGGGCTAAGATTCGCGACATAGCCCCAACAGCTGAAACCTCGCGGAGGCACGGACCATGAAGCTTCACAGCAAGCTGGCTGCAGGGATGGTCACTCTCGCGTGCATGGTACCGGTAAGCGTCGGGGCACTTCAGGCCCAGGATGCCCCGGTAACGGCCGAGCTACCGGCGCTGCTCACCTCTTGCGGACAGAGCCCCGGGCCCGCACGCGTGCGGTTCTTCCTCAGCAGGCTGGAGATGGAGCACGAGTTCCTCGAGCAGGCGACCGCCCAGGACCTCATCGACCGGTCGGAAGCCGGGAACCCGTACAAGTCCATCATCATAGTGACCGGCGCGAGCCTGAAGGGGATGGGTGCGGCCGGCGTCTCGATCCAGGACGAGCTCGACCGGACGGCGGCGCTGATCGAGGAGGCGAAGCGCCAGGGCATCACGATCATCGGCGCACACGTCGAGGGCATGGCTCGCCGCGCCCAGGGCGCGGCACCGGGCGACAACTCGGACGAGCTGTCGATCGACGCGGTCTGCCCCCTCTCGGATCTGTTGATCGTACGGCAGGATGGGGACGAGGACCGGCGGTTCAGCATCATCTCGGAGAACCAGGACATCCCCCTCATCCTGTTCGAGAAGAACATGGAGCTAGGTGATGTTCTGACGAGCGTGTTCGCCAGATAGGCCACGGTCTCAGTCCTGATGACACGGCGAGGCGAGACGTTGGCGTCGGCCGCGCAATCGTGCGAGCGAACTGCAGAACGCCGCAGGGAGGGCTCGGCGATGGGCCACGAGCGGACATTTGGAGCGCGGTGGCCCGTTGCCGATCCGAGCCTGTCGCGGCGCGACAAGAAGCGAGGGCCCATCGCCGAGCCCGACCGCCACCGGGACACGAAGCGAGAGACTCTGGCCGTACCCGACTACCACCGATCTAGCAAGGAACCCGAGCGGTGAGCATGTTCACGTATGCCGGGCTCGTCCTCGGCATCATGGTCGTCGTCTACGTCGCGGCCAAGCTGTTCAAGCTCTCCACCGAGTTGGCGATGTTCGCCGCGGCGCTGGGCGGAGCACTCGCCGGCGGCTTCGGCGTCCCGGCACGGCACATCGCCGAAGGGGCGATGACCTACCTGGACATCAACCTCATCTTCATCACCGCCACCCTGTTCATGAACATCCTCAAGGATGCGGGTGGCATCGCATTCGTCGTTCGCGGGATCATCGGCCGCTTCCACCGCAGCCGGGCCCTCCTGTTCGTGCTGCTGACCGTGCTGCTGTTGGTGCCGGGGGCGCTGACCGGCGCAGGCAGCGTTACCGTGCTGATAACGGGCGGAATGGTGGCGATCGTGCTGCAGACGATGGGGATCTCGAGGGTGCGGACCGTCGCCATCGTATTCATCATCGCAGGGCTCAGCGCCGCGGCACCGCCGGTGAGCCTGTGGGCGATGCTCACTGCCGCCGGCGTCAACATGCCGTACCTCGGCTTCTTCATGCCGCTGCTGGTGCCCTGTGTAGTGGCGGCCCTGTTCACGATCTTCTTCCTCGGCCGGGGTAGCGGCGAGATAGATCTCGAGACGGCGCTGCGGGAGCTGCCCCGGCCGCCTGAGGGAATGAACTGGCTGCGGGTGATCGTCCCGTTCGTCGTCTTCGTGCTGCTGATCGTAGTCGGCCGCGTCTGGCCCCACGACACGCCCGTCGTCGGATTGCCGCTGATGTTCCTGGCCGCGGCGGCGACCTCCTACGCCCTTTCGCCGATCCGGCTCGATTTCTTGCGGATCTCGCGTGAGACGGTGCAGCAGCTGCTGCCCTTGATCGGCACACTCACCTGCGTGGGGGTGCTGGTACAGATCATGACACTCACCGGTGTGCGTGGCCTGCTGGCCGTGACCGCCGTCACCCTGCCGGTGGCCCTGGTGTTCGCCACGCTGTTCGTCGTCCTGCCGGTGTCCGAGGCCGTCCTGATGTGGGGCGCGGCGCCGGTGCTCGGTGTTCCTCTCGTCCTGCTGTTCAACACGATGGGTCTCAACCCGATCGTGGCGCTGGCGGGCATGAGTGTGATTTGGCCGCTGGGCGACGGGCTGCCCCCGACGGCGATCATCGGTCGGTTGACCGTGGAGGTGGTGGGGTACCGGGATGCCTACGCCCGGTTCCTGAAGAGCTCTGTGGTCCCGGCCGTGTTCATCATGATCATCGGTACGCTCATGGTGATCTTCTCCAGCGAGCTCTCGTTCCTGACCGGCCTGTAAGAGAGGAGAATCATGGTCATCCTGCAGATGCTAATCACGGTTCTCTACTACTGCCTTGTCGCTTATGTGGCCGTGATCCTGATCTGGAACTTCAGCAAGACGCGGAAGTGGGAACAGGAAGTACTCTACATCATCGTTCTGATCCCCTTCTTGCTGCGTCTGTTCCGACTGAAGTGAGGTGATAGTCTTGCAAGGCGGTCCCGAGAAACGCGGCGCCGGCGGCGCACTTCTGGTCCGCAAGCTCGTGCTCGGCGGCCTCGGGCTGCTGCTCCTCGTCAGCTCCGGGTGGCGCTTCTACCAGCACCGGCATCGAGAGGAAGCGGTAGTCCTGAGCCCCGGTGTGACCGAGGTGAAGAAGCTGAGCGAATACTTCGACGGCATCCGCGGCACGATCAACGACTGCAATGTCTATTTCTTCGAAAGCGAGCAGCCCGGCGCCACCATCTTCGTGATGGGCGGTACCCACCCGGAGGAGCCCGCGGCGCGTCTGGCCGCCTGGCTGTTCGCCGAGAACGCCGTGATGGAGCAGGGGCGGCTGATCGTGGTGCTGAGCGCCAATCGCAGCGCTACCACCGTCACACGCGTAGGCGGCGCCTATCCAACCGATTTCACGATCCCCACCGATTGGGGGACGCAGACCTTCCGCATGGGAGATCGCTGGTCGAATCCGCTGGACCAGTGGCCCGATCCCGAGGTCTATATCCACTACCCCAGCAGGCAGAGCCTGGCCTATGTGGATATCCGCAACCTGAACCGGACGTGGCCCGGCAGGCCCGACGGCACGCTCACCGAGCGCACCAACTATGCGTTCATGGAGCTGATTCGCAGGGAGAACGTGGACGTCTACATCGATCTCCACGAGGCGGAACTGCAGTACCCGGTGATCAGCACGATCGTCACCCACGAGCGGGGGGAAGAGCTGGCCATCTACGTCTCGATGATGCTGAGCGATCAGGAGTTCAACATCGGGACGGAATACTCGCCGGCGACCCTGCACGGTCTCTCGCATCGCGAGGTGGGCGACTACTCCGACGCCATCTCGCTGCTGTTCGAGGCGCCCGAGCCGTTCCTCGATGCCACCCGAGGGAAGACCACCCGCGAACAGCTGCTGACGGGGATCGACGAGTTCGTGATCAAAGCGGGCGAGCACGGGCTGCTGTTCGAGCGGATCGATGAGAGCGGCTGGCCGATCGACGTCCGGGTCGGTCGCCATACCTCGGCGGTTCTGCAGACAATGGAGAGCTGGACGGATCTCAACCCCGACCGGCCGCTGAGTTGCCTCGGCGTTCCGCGGTATGCGGAAGTGATCGAGAAGGGTCTCGGGCACTGGCTGCGCGATCCGGCTCAGGCCGGGCCCGGGCGGTTGGTGACCGAGTAGGGTTCATCTAAAGGAAGGAGCGATCCCGTGAAACGTTTCGTGCGCATCAGCCTGACGAGCTGGTGGATGCTGGCGATCGTCACGGCTGCGGCCGCCGGCGTGGACACGGCCGCGGCGCAGTCGTTCGACGCACAGCCCCTGACGTCCCAGTGCACCAACGCGCCGGACGATCGCGGCTGCGGCTGCAATCCCGAATATCAGGACTGTGGCTGTACCAGCATCATGGTGGCGAAGGACGCCTCCACGGACGGCTCGGTGATGACCGCTCACAGCTGTGACGGCAACTACCGGACCTGGCTGCAGATCGAGCCGCGCAGAGAGAATCCGCCCGGCGCCCGTAGGCCGATCTACTGGGGACTGCTGCACACCGAGACCCCCGATGACATGCGGGGCGTGCGGCTCAAGGGCGACATCCCGGAGGTCGAGCGGACCTTCGCTTACTACAACGTCGCCTACCCGGCGATGAACGAGAAGGGTCTGGCGATCGGGGAGACGACGATCGGCGGCAGGGCAGCGCTGCGGAATGATGAGGGGTTGTTCCTGATCGAGAACCTCCAGGCCATCGCGCTCGAGCGCACCACTACCGCCCGTGCGGCGATCCAGCTGATCGGCGAACTGGTGAAAGAGTACGGCTACGGGGATTGGGGCGAATGCCTGACCTTTGCCGATTCGAGAGAGGTCTGGCACTTCGAGATCATGGGCGCGGGGCCGTTCGAGGTCGGCGCGGTCTGGGCGGCGGTACGGATTCCCGACGGGCATGTCGGAGTCTCGGCCAACATCCCGCGGATCAGCGAGCTCGATCTCGACGACCCGGACCACTACATGGCCAGCGAGAACGTCTACTCGCTGGCTGAGGAGATGGGTTGGTGGGACCCGGACAGCGGCGAGCCGTTCAAGTGGTGGAAGGCGTACGGCAGAACCGATCGTCAGGGTAACCCCGTTCCGCCTTACTCGACGCGCGAGTTCTTCATCCTCAGTACGATGGCCCCTTCACTGAACCTGACGATGGACATGGAGGAGCTCCCCTTCTCGGTCGAGCCGGACGAGAAGGTCTCGATCCGCGACGTCCTGCGCTACTACAGGGAGACCTACGAGGGCACCGAGCTCGACATGACCCGCAACCTCATGGTGCCCTACCGTCCGCGCCGCGGCGAGCCGATCGAGGGACGACCGGATTCGGTCAAGAGCCCGGCCGTCAACAACTGGTCGATCCGCGGCGACCTGGGGCTGCTGTTGAACACCTTGAAGCCGGGCACCGTGGAAACGCAGCGCACCATCGCGATCTCCGCCTGCTCCTATTCGCAGGTCATCCAGGCCCGTGACTGGCTGCCGCCGGAGATCGGCACCGTCGCCTGGTTCTCATTCGACAACCCGGGCCAGAGCCCGCGCATACCGATCTGGGCCGGCGTCACCGAGCTGCCCGAGAGCTTCAAGATCGACTGCCAGCACAAGTACCGCACCGATTCGGCCTGCTGGTGGTTCCGCCGAGCCAACCGGCTGGCGATGATCGAGTGGGGCTGGGCGCGCGAGTACATCGAGGGCGCCGTGCAGCAGTACGAGGACCGGGCCTTCGAGGAGCTGCCGCTGATCGAGCAGCGGGCGCTGGAGCTGATGCGCGGCGAAGGCGGCGACGATCCGATGGCCTACCGGGAGTTCCTCACCCGGTACACCGATGGCTTCGCCCGAGCGACCATGCAGAGGTGGTGGGAGTTGGGCGACCTCTTCTGGGCTGCGTTCGCGAGAGGATGGTAGAAAAAAAGAATACCGGACACTCGACAGCCGGCTGTCGAATGTGGCGTTACTTTGTCAACCCCTAACCAGAGCTCCGAACCCAACTGTGGCGATCGTGCAAGGTCGTCTGTGCGACGCCTCTACTTTGGTGCATCCGGGCTTTCCAGAGCTCGGGT